>CAVFHY010000072.1:0-12054 GCA_963622445.1 Bacteroidaceae bacterium | reverse complement strand
TAGCACTCCCATAGCACTCCCATAGCACTCATGACTCATATAAGGGTTTTATAGCACTCTTGAAACACCTATATTCCCACCCAATAGGTCCATTTTCTGTTCGCATATGTTGAGCGGAGGAACATTCGCGTTCCCTTCCACTTTTTATGTTGCATTTGTCCTTGGAGGCCCTCTCTCTCCACTCCCCTGCTCCGGTATCCTTCATAGAGAGATTAGAGAGATTTTGGAGTACTAAAAAATGGCGTTTCTAAATGGAAATTACATACTCAAAATGCACCGAACAAATGCACTTTCCGTCAAAATCTGCATTTATTGAGTGTCTTTCCTTGTATATGTAGGCGAAAAATCGTACTTTTGCAGCAGATTCGTACCTGCAATGAAACCAACCCCTATCTCTTCGCCTGCGGAGTCTCGTCAGGTGAAGTCCAAAGAGCGTGTGGCGGCGCATGGCGAGGTCTTCACCGCCGAGCGGGAAGTGAACGCCATGCTCGACCTCGTGCAGCAGGAAACGGAGCGTATCGACTCGCGTTTCCTGGAGCCTGCGTGCGGCGACGGCAATTTCCTGATAGCCATTCTCCGTCGCAAGATGGCGGTCGTAGCGCGTGAGAGCGGCAAGAGCCGCACCGACTACGAGCGCAACACTTGCCGTGCGGTGGCGAGTATCTACGGTGTGGAGTTGTTGCCCGACAACGCCGAGCAGTGCCGCGCCCGCCTTTTCCGCTATGTGGCAGACTGCTACCGCCACGCTTTCCCTTCCGTTTCTTGCCAAGACGCTGACCTGCAAGACCATGCGTTCTTGCGGTCGGTTCGCTGTCTGCTCTCGCACAATATCATCTGTGGCGATGCCCTGACCTATACCACCCACGAGGGCGAACCCATCGTGTTCAGCGAATGGACCTTCATCGGCGAGCAGGTCAGCCGCTGCGATTTCCGTTTCATTTTCTTGGTCGAGAAGACCCACGAGTACTCGCTCTTCGACGAGCAAGGCGAGCCGCAGCGTTTCGACGAGCCGGTCCACGCCTTCCCGCCTATCCATTTCTCTCAACTCTATACCTATGAAAACCAATGAATACACGCCCGACATCCTGAACTGTCTGGCGAACCTGAGCAACGACGAAGTCTTCACCCCGCCCGAGGTGGCGAACGCCATGCTCGACCTCTTGCCACAAGACCTGTTCCGTAGCCCCACGACCCGTTTCCTCGACCCGTGCAGCAAGAGCGGAGTCTTCCTGCGTGAGATAACCAAACGCCTGATTGACGGGCTGGCGGAGCAGATACCCGACCTGCAGGAGCGGGTCACGCATATCCTCACGCAACAGGTCTATGGGGTAGCACTCACCACGCTGACCGCCGAGATGAGCCGCCGCACGCTCTATTGTGCCAAGCGGGCAAATAGTGCGTATTCCGTTGCCCCGCTCGCCACCGAAGACGGCAATATCTATTTCCGCCGCCTGCAACACCGTTGGGAGAACGGACGCTGCACCTGTTGCGGTGCCAACCAAAAGGAATACCAACGCTCCGAGAACCTCGAGACCTACGCCTATCCTTTTATACACCAAACGATTAAAACCATCTATCCTATGCAATTTGATGTTATTATCGGCAACCCGCCGTACCAATTAAGTAAGGCAACCGATAAAACGACAAATAATGGTGCTTTTGCTTCTGCAATCTATCCTTATTTTATCGACAATGCCCTTAATTTATCCCCTAAATATCTGATAATGATTATACCCAGTCGCTGGATGACCAGAGCGGGACAAGGTGTATCAGACAAATGGATTGACAAGATGCTAAAAGGGAATCACTTTGTAGAAATACACGATTATTTAGATGCCTGCGAATGTTTCCCTGGTGTTGAGATAAAAGGAGGAGTGAATTATTTCCTATACCGACCTGATTATGTAGGGAAATGCCGATATTACCTACATTCTGGAGATAGCACTTACGAAAGATATGATGTCCTTGATTCATTAAATGCAGGACTTGTATTGAGGGATAAAATGGCTATAGATATTATCGACAAAATTGCCAAAGTAGAAGGACAATACTATAAGGGGAAATCATTCTATAATCTTGTTAGTCCCAAACACTTTTTTGACAAGGATGAATTGCTCAGTTCTAACTGGCGCGGCTATTCTACGAATAAAGACGCTGTTCATAGTGTAAAATACTATCTAAATAAAAGGTTGGAATCCAATGGATATGCATGGATAAAAGAAAGTGATATTCCAAAGGGAAAGACTGCCATAGGGTTGCACAAGGTGTATATCCCTAAAGCAGGAGGGTCAGGAACAGACGATATTATATTAGGCAAACCTTTTTATGGAGAGCCAAACAGTGTATGTTCTTATACCTATCTGTGTATAGGCTATAATCCAACAGAACACAATTTCACAAAAGAACAATGCGAGAATATAATCACATATATGAAAACGCGTTTCTTCCGCTATTTGGTTAGCGTCAAAAAGAAGACGCAAGACGCCTCTCGTGATGTATATCAGTTTGTCCCCCTGCAAGACTTTTCCCGTGCATGGACAGACGAGGAGTTGTACCGCAAATACGCTCTCTCGCCTACGGAGGTTGCCTTTATCGAGAGTATGATACGCCCTATGGACTAAAAAGTGCCGTTTTTTAAGATAGGCGTCCTTATACCGCTATTATACCGCTCTTATATCTCTCTTCCGAAATTCGTTACCAACTCGTTAGGAACTCGTTACCAACTCGTATGTAACTCCTCCCGTACTCAAAAGGTCGTTTTTTAACATTGGTCCCCGATTCCAACCCATCTCTTTACCCCGCTAACACCCCCTCATTATGGAAACCACCCCTACCCAAGAAGTACTGCCGAGCGGCAAGCGTCCGGGCGTACAGATATACATCTACAGCGATACGGCATTCCCCGGCTGGCTCAAAATAGGCGAGACCACACGCGGCGATGTGCAGGAGCGTATCGACGAGCAACACCCTATCACCGAGCCATGGAAGACCTACCGCACCGAGTGGCACGGCAGTGCCTTCTTCGCAGATGGCAGCGGCGACACCTTTGCCGACAAGGACATACATCGCTACCTGCGCCGACACGGCTACAAAATGGCGGGCGAGTGGTGCCGTTGTACGCTGCGCCAAGCCCTCAATGCCTACGAAGCCGTACGCCAACGCTGCGAGATAGAGGAGGAACGCCACTTGTCGTTCCCTATGCGCCAAGAGCAATGCGAGGCGGTGGAGAAGACTTTCGCTTACTTTCAGCGCGAGGACGCCAAGCCCAAGCACACCACACCGCATTTCCTCTGGAACGCCAAGATGCGCTTCGGCAAGACCTTCACTACCTATCAGTTAGCCCGTCGCATGCAGGCAAAACGGGTATTGGTGCTGACTTTCAAACCCGCCGTAGAAGAGGCGTGGCACGACGACTTGATGTACCATACCGATTTCGAGGGGTGGCAGTTCTTCTCTTCACACGCCGACCAAGACCCTGCGACACTCGATAGGAACAGACCCCTTGTCTGTTTCGGCTCGTTCCAGGACTATTTGGGCAAGAACGAGACGGGAGGTATCAAAGCCAAGAACGAGTGGGTGCATACCATCAATTGGGATTTGATCGTGCTGGACGAATACCATTTTGGCGCATGGAACGAGAATGCCAAGAACTTGCTCGACAGCGGCGAGAAGTCCGACAAGCAGAATATCAGCGAACAGAACGACATTCTGCGCGAGGACGGATACGACATCCTCTCGGGGCAACTCTGGGACGAAGAGAGTATCCCTATCACGGGGAGGCACTTCCTCTACCTTAGCGGCACGCCTTTCCGTGCGCTCAACAACGGCGAGTTCCTCGAAGACCAGGTCTTCAACTGGACCTACCAGGACGAACAGCAACGCAAAGCCACCTATACGGGCGACCCTAACCCCTACGAAGAACTGCCTACAATGGTCATGATGACCTACCAGATGCCTGCCGACCTTGGTGCCATGTACGAGCAGTACGATATGAACGAATTCGACCTCAACGAGTTCTTCCGTGCAGAGGGCAACGGCAGCAAGGCGCATTTTCTGCACGAGAACGCCGTACAGAAATGGCTCGATATTCTACGCGGCAAAGCCTCTATCTTCTCCAAATCCGACGACCCGAACAATGCCGTCCCACCGCTGCCCTATTGCGACACCCGTCTGCTCGATATGTGCAACCATACGATGTGGTTTCTCTATAGCGTGAGCAGTTGCGACGCTATGGAAAACCTGCTGCGTCGGCCGGCAAACAATTTCTATCAGGGCTATACCATAGTCAATTGCAGCGGCTATCAGGCGGGGATAGGGCTCGATGCCTTAGTCCCTGTGCGCGAGGCAATGGGCGACAACCCTGCCGCCACCAAGACCATTACGCTCACTTGCGGCAAACTGACTACGGGCGTCACAATCAAACCCTTGGGCGGTATCTTCATGTTGCGCAACTGCTCCTCGCCCGAGACCTATTTCCAGGCAGCCTTTCGGGTACAGTCGCCGTGGACGGCACCTTCGCCCCAAGACCCTGCCCGCAAAGTCATCCTCAAACGCACCTGCTATGTATTCGATTTCGCACCCAACCGTGCCCTGCGCGAGGTGGTGAGTTACGCCAACCAACTGAGCCTTCGTCGCAACGCCAATGCTACGGAGAAAGTGGCGGAGTTCGTCCGTTTCCTGCCTATCCTGCAATTCGACGGCAGCAGCATGCAAGCCGTCAATGCTACCCAAATCCTCGACTTTGTGGACAATGGCACAACGGCAACGCTGCTCGCACGACGCTGGAACAGTGCGTCTTTGGTGGTCGTTACCAACGAGGTACTGCAGCGGGTGCTGGACAACCCCGAGGCCATGCGGGCGGTCATGAAAATAGAAGGCTTCCGGGCATTGGGCGGCGACATCATCGAGACCATCGTCAACAAGGCAGACCGCATCAAGAAACTGAAAAGCAAGGGGAAGGAGGCAACAGCCAAAGACAAAAAGGAACTGACCGCCGAGGAGAAGGAGTACAAGTCGCGCCGCCGCGAGGTGCAGGAGAAACTGATGAAGTTTGCCACCCGTATCCCTATCTTCATGTACCTGACTGATTACCGTGAGGAGGCACTGACCGACATCATCCGTAAACTTGAGCCAGAACTGTTCGAGCGGGTGACGGGGCTTACGATAGAGGATTTCGAGTTGCTGCTCTCGGTAGGGCTATTCAATGATTGCCAGATTAACGACGCTATCCTCAAGTTTCGCCGCTACGAAGATTCTTCTTTGGAGTACACGGGTATCAACCGACACGAAGACGAACAATACATAGGTGCTTTCTCCTCACGCGTCGCCAAACAAGTCATCATCCACCAAGCATAAGTATCTCCTCGAGCATCCCTGTTGGGGACCGATAGCACCGTTTACCAAAGATGCCATGCGTGTCGATTTTACAGGACTGTACATTGTGTCGTTTCGTGTAGCCAGCGGAGCGATTTGTTTCTGGCTGACATCGTGGGTCTTGTCGCTTTGCGGCAAAAAGCAAGAAATGAAGATAGTTGCAAAATATATTTGGAGATGTAATTTCTTTTTCGTACCTTTGCACCACTAATTCAGTAGGACATCTTCATTCAATCTATAATCAACAAAAACACACTAAATTATGATTCGTACTACATTCAATCGTCTTCGTGAAGTGAAAGACAGCCTGCCCCACGGCAGTATGGACGCTATCGCAGCAGAGTTAGGTATCGAGGCAGACGCTGTTCGCGCCTACTTCAACGGCGAAGGCTCGTCCGAACACGGTTATCATATAGAACCAGGCCCCGAGGGCGGTATTATCGAACTGACAGATACCCGTATCCTCGAGATCGCTCTGCGTATTGCATGGGCTGCACAGAAGGCGCTGTAAGAAGCGTGGCTCGAGCCATTGCGAATACTTGGAAGGCATTTACTCGGACGCTCTGCGTTGGAGTAGTGCCTTTTCTGTTGTCCTTCGCCTATCCCGACACTAGCAAGGCGGCTGCAATCGAACAGGCAGACAACGACACTTCGTATAGCGAGACGGCTATACCGCGTACTTGGCTCGACCCTGCCCCTCGACGCACAGGGCTGATGTTGTGTGCCGATGCATCGGTGGTGGCGAACTATATCTGGCGGGGATTGTATGTGGGCGGACTCGGCATACAAGCGTCCGCTCGCGCCAACTACGAGGGGCTGTTTGCCGATATGTGGTGGAACATAGGCACTACCGATTGGGCATTCACGGGCTTCAATCCCGAAGTGGATATTACGGTGGGTTTCGATCGGTGGGGTGTACAACTCTATTGGCTGCACGCCGTGTATTTCGACGGCACACACTTCTTCAATTTCAGGAATGCTGCGCCCGGTCAGGCAGGCAATACGGACGAACTGCGTTTCCGCTACCGGGTAAGTAACCGCCTGCCTCTCAGTTTCTTATGGTGTACACGATTGGTCGGACGCGACGGCTATCCGACAGCTGGCGACAATACTCTGCGCCGCGCCTATTCGAGTTATTTTGAGTTCAAATACGAGTTCGCTCTCCCCTACGACATGGCACTCCACACGACTGTCGGTATGACCCCATGGCGTAGCCTGTACACCGACTTCGAGGGCGACTTTGCGGTCGTCAACATCGATGTTACTTTCTTGAAAGTGTGGCAACTGCGCTCATGCGCCATTTCACTCACAGGCGACCTGATGTTCAATCCGTGGCGGGTAAACAAAGACAATATCCGTTGGACACCCAGTCACCCGTCTGCCCAGCGCCTCAACGCCAATATCTCGGTCGGTGTGTCGTGGAATAGACAATTCTTGCCGCACAACCCACTCATCACTGACTGATTTTAGGTGCATACACTGTCGAAAGAGTACATTCGCCGCCGCTTTTTAGGCAAGGGCTTGTGTATGTACCGTTTTTTTCGTATCTTTGCACGCTGAAAATAATCTGACAAGAGGATGTTGCATATCAGGAAACAACTGCTGACCTATATATTCTTACTGCTGTCCGTGCCACTTATGGCGCTCCATATTGAGTGCGCAGGTAGTCCGTATCTATGTACCTATCAGGGTGATACGATATTTATCTTCTCCGGCGACATAGAGGTGCGCACGGCAGACGGTACTCCCGTAGACTGGTACAAGACCGATGGCACATTGGCGCAGTCCAACAGCGCAGAGATATACCCCGAGGACGGCGGCTACTACATAGAGGTAGAGGGTCAGCGGGAGTATTTCTACCTGTTCAGTTACCCCAACTATAAGCCGACAGATTTGACGCTGGAAGTGGAGGCGGTGAATTGTAAAGACACCCGTATCCGGTTGCAGGGGACACTGCCCGAAATGCAGTACCTGTCAGCGAGCGGACAAACCCGCTATGTGCCACGCACCTGCACGATTACCTACAGCAACCTGCAGTGGAACGACGAGGACAAGGCATGGCAGACAGTAGATACCACGCTACAAAGCGAGACGCTGCATATCGGCTCATACACACTGCCTGCCATCTATGACAGGACCGACATCGCCCTCTGCTACGACCAATGGATAACGAATATCGGACTCATACCGGACTCCGTTACCACGACGCTGACGCAACCCGTGGCAGTAACAGCCGTTGCTACGACCACTACCACCACACGCGGCGTAACGGGCGAGCCGAGCAACGAGGTAGACAGACCGACCGACGAGACAATGAACCCCATACAGGGTTCTGCACCGTTGGATGTGCTGTTCCGTGCATACGCCACGCCTGCCGTAGATTACTACCAATGGTATATCTACAAAGGTACGCAACTCATCGTACAGCGCACGGATGACCAACACCGCTACACTTTCCTGGAGCCTAGCAGTTATTATCGGGCGGTGCTCTATGTGAGCAATGCGACCTGCCCGTGCAGCGACACCGAAGACCCGGATTGTCAGCAGGATTCGACGGAGATAACGATAGCCGTCAGCGAGTCGCAACTGCTGGTGCCGAATGTGTTTACGCCCAACGGAGACGGCAAAAACGATGAGTTCCGGGTACTCTATCGCTCGCTAAAGGAGTTCCACTGTTGGGTATATAACCGATGGGGAAAGTTGGTGTACGAGTGGACAGACCCTGCCAAGGGGTGGGACGGCACTATCAACGGAAAGCCTGCCGCTGAGGGGGCATACTTCTATGTGATTCGTGCGCTGGGTACGGACGCCACAAGCGGCTATACGACGAAGATAAAATACGATAAGGCCCAGAGCAAGGACGCCACGGCGATGATTGGCGTATATCAACTCTCGGGCAATATCAACCTGCTACGGTAGGAATTCACTTTACTCATTGGGGGGCAGAAGGTGTTCCCCATAATACAGATAACCAATGAAACTAAAAACAACGATGTGTGCTATGGCACTTGCCAGTGTTGCGCTGTCGGCATCGGCTGCCGACAGCAAGTCTGCAAATGCAGATAACCCGTTCTTCCACTACAAGGAGTGGAAGACACCCCACCAAACCTATCCGTTCAATGCGATACGCCCCGAACACTATATGCCCGCTTTCGAGGAGGGTATGCGTCAGGGCTTGGCGGAGATAGACGATATAGTAAACAACCCCGCCGCACCGACCTACAAGAACACCATTGAGGCGTACGAGAAATCGGGCGAAATGCTGAGTATAGTGTCCGGCTGCTTCTACAACCTGACATCGGCAGAAACCAATGATATTCTGGACAGTATTGAGATGGAGTTGTCGCCCAAGATGTCGGAATATGCCTCGAACATACGCCTCAACGAGGGGCTGTTCAAGCGTATCAAAGCAGTGTACGACGGGAAAGACAACCTGAAACTGAATAAAGAGCAGTCGAAGTTGTTGGACGATATCTACGAGTCGTTTGCCAACAACGGAGCCAACCTGAGCCCCGAAGACAAGCAGACCTACCGTGAGTTGTCGGCGAAACTGAGCAAGCTGACGCTTACCTACGGGCAGAATGTGCTGAAAGCCACCAATGCATGGACAATGTTGCTGACGGACTCTGCATTGCTGGCTGGTCTCAACGAAGATACGAAGGCACTGCTTCGGGAAAATGCAGAGAAGAAAGGGCTCGATGGCTGGTTGCTGAACCTAAAGCCGACGACCTATATCCCCGTCATGCAGGACTTGGACAACCGTGATATCCGTCGCGAACTATACACGGCATACAATACACGCTGCGTAGGCGGTGAGTTCGATAACACGCAGGTTATCGTAGATATTGTGAATACCCGCTTGGCGCTGGCGCAGTTGTTTGGCAAGAAGAACTATGCAGAGAAATCGCTCCACAAAACGATGGCAGAGACACCGGAGAAAGTATATCAACTGCTCGACCAGTTGCGCGACAGTTATATGCCCGCAGCCCGTCAGGAAGTGGAAGAACTACAGCAGTTTGCTACCGACCACGGCTTCTACGCGACCATACAGCCGTGGGATTGGAGTTATTACTCCAAGAAACTCAAGAACGAGAAGTATGCCATCTCGGACGATGACTTGCGTCCGTACTTTGAGAAAGAGGCGGTAATAGAGGGCGTGTTTGGCTTGGCTAAGCGCTTGTACGGCCTCACTTTCAAGGAGAACAAGAACATACAGGTCTACCACCCGGAGGTGAAAGCCTACGAGGTGTTCGACGAGAAAGGCAAGTACCTTGCGGTATACTACGCTGATTTCCACCCGCGGGACGGCAAACGCGGCGGTGCATGGATGAACGATTTCCAGCCGCAATACAAGGACGGCAAGGCCGACCATCGTCCGCATATCGTCAATGTGATGAACTTCACCCGCCCGACGGCAGACAAACCGGCACTGTTCACCTACGATGAGGTGGAGACTTTCCTGCACGAGTTCGGACACGGCTTGCATGGTATGCTGACCCGCTGCCAATACTCGGCTCTGTCGGGTACGAATGTACCGCGCGACTTTGTGGAGTTGCCGAGTCAGTTCAACGAGAACTTCTTGGGAGAGAAAGAGTTCCTCGATACTTTTGCCAAGCACTATCAGACGGGCGAAAAGATGCCGCAGGAACTAATAGACAAGATCAAAGCCTCGAACAACTATCATGCGGCGTATGCTTGCGTGCGCCAACTCTCGTTCGGCTATCTGGATATGGCGTGGCACAGCCTGACGGCGCCGTTTGAGGTACCCGCAGACTTGACCGCAGAAGATGCGGTGATTCGCTTTGGTAACGATGCTATGGAGCAGGTGCGTGTGCTGCCCAATGTGCCGGGTACACAGATGGAGACGGCTTTCACGCACATCTTCTCCGGCGGCTATGCGGCAGGCTACTACAGTTATAAGTGGTCGGAGTTGCTGGACGCAGACGCATTCTCGGTATTCAAGGCGGCTGCTGCGAAGAAAGGCGGCTCGATATTCGACAAGAAATCGGCGGAACTGTTCCGCAAGAACATCCTTGAGCGGGGCGGCACAGAGCCTGCTATGGACCTGTATAAGCGTTTCCGTGGCGGGGAACCCACTATCAATGCGCTGCTTGAGCGGGATGGTATCCAGGTGATTACGATTCAATAAACACGCCTGTTCGATGCAGGACTGCTGTCCTGCGGAAAGCGAGTATAAGAGGCTGTCTGACAACTTTCCATTGTCAGACAGCCTTCTTTTTGCGCATGATAGTCATTCTACCATATCGTTTCCTATACCGCCCATACCTTTTACAGTAGATATTCGGGTATATTCCATAAGGTTATACTTTAGGCTCAAAGCGTGAGACCTATGTCCCCTCAGCCGAGATACGACAAAAGAGACTGCCTAACTATTGTTAGACAGTCTCTTTTGTCGTCGTTGCAGGTAGTGTTCTACAGGCTACCCTTCGGCAAGCGTTCGGGATTACTCTGCGAGTTTGCCTACCTCTACGCCCAGTGCGTTGTACTTAACACCGTTGCGGATGATAACTACTTGACCAAGTTCTGCATCGTATTGCTTAACCGCCTTAGCCGATACCTCGGTGTTGTCGATGGCAGTTGGAGCAGAGTATGAGGTAATGTAGTTTCCTTGCGCAAACTCATAAGTACCGCTATAGTTAATTAACTGACCATACACAATAACAGTACCGCCTACAGCAATTTCATCACCAGTAGCGAACTTAGTATTATCCAAATTGTAACCACGATAAACAAGTAAGTCTTTGTTGCCGTCGGTAATGGTGTAAGTTGCGTTACCAAAACTTGTACTTATTTCGGTAATCGATTTGATTTTGCCCTGTACATAGTATTTTGCAGACAGTCCCTCGCCACTTGCAATAAGTTCATTAGCTTCAGTCACGGTCAGAGGTTCATTGCTAACATAAATATACTCTACGGCAGTTTCGTAACTTTTGTCATCTCCCTTGACAGAAATGGCGCGTACTTTCGTAGTAGTAGAGATTTCGATGGGCTCAGTGTAAGTGAGAGCTGCATCCAAAGAAGGATCTGTACCGTTAATGGTGTACTTAATAGTAGCACCTTCAGTTTCTGTGCTAAGTGTTAATTTGAAAGCACTTGAGAAAGTATTGTCCGCATTAACCTTCCCCGTTTCCGGTGTGAAAGTCGGAGTCAAAACAACTGGAGTTACATAGTCGTAAGATATTACAATCTGCGAGCAACGAACTTGTTTCGTTGTGGTGAAGACAACAGATGCTGCACTACCAGTCCATGTACCCACCTTTTTCTCGTAGGTATATGTACCTGTTTCTGTGGTGAAATACTCAGGACTTTGCTTGCTTGCACCGACTGCAGAGTCACAAGTAAATTCGATTTTTGTAATGTTGCCGACTACCGATGAGATGGTAAAAATATTGCCTTGATAGATTCGATAACTATCATAGTTAAACGAGCCCGCACCAGAAGTACTAGATCCTGCGGCCAAAGACAATGTAATACCCTCCTTTTGAATGTTGGTGGTAGTTGCCTTGTCTGTTTTCCCGCTGAAAGTAGTTGTTTTTGTTTCAGCAAACATAGCCACACTAACACATGCAGCCAATGCAAAAGCGAAAATCTTCTTCATAATTGATGAGTTTTAATTAGTTATTTTGTTTATTATTTTTGTGCTTGGTTATCGTTCCTTGC
>CAVFHY010000071.1:0-12358 GCA_963622445.1 Bacteroidaceae bacterium | reverse complement strand
GATAGAAAGAAGCGGGAAGTGGTGGCGTCGTTGGAGTGGAGAGTGTAGCGCAGTGGAGGGTGGATGGTTGTTGCGTGTTGTGAGTAGCGGGAAGTACAGAGTGGTTTCCTGTCGGGCACCGGAGAAAAATCATTCTTTGATCGGGATGACACCGGTGGGGCGCATAATGGTGTAGCGGGTCATCTCTTGGTTCGACTCGAAGCCGACACCGACGATAATGGAGTTCTCGCGCGTGATGCGTATCGTGGAGTCCGAATAGACCCGCTCGTCCTTCTGGCTCCAGAAGAGTATGGGGGTCTCGAATATCTCGCCTTTCTGATTGACCGCATAGACATTGCCCTCAAGCCGCCATGTTTGCGCATTCTCGTCGTAGTGGGCATAGTCCGAGCGCAGCGAAGCGTTTACATCGAGTTGCTCGTCGAAACGCTCGATGTAGATACCCTGCGGGAACTCCCAGTACGCAGGCTGTGCCTTGTCGTATATCTGCCAGCGACCGGCACTGATACGGTAGCGGGTAATGCCCGAGTCGGAGATGAGGGTCGTTACCTCGTTGGCGTCCAACATCGGTACGGCCGAACGCTCTGCCAGTACTTCGCGCTGAATGTGTACCTCGTTCTTGCGGCACGACGAGAGCAGCACAAAGAGCAAGCAACAACCCACACACAGTGTACGCTGAATGATACACTGTGCATGGGCTATACTATGCGGATGACGCGGATTCAAAAAGAAGACAGGTTCTGTTTGGGTCGAGCCATAGGCAGGCGGTTAGTGCGCTGCGCGGCAGGTTGTGTTTTCGCCTATCCACCCGCCGACGAAGAATGATGCGCCGCCGAACTCGTTAGGCAGGTCGAACATCTCCTCTTTGGTGGGGAAATACTTGCTGTAAGTGGCAATCAACTTGTCCGCATCGGCAGCGCACGAGGGGTCGACACGCTTTGCCTGTACGAACTTGTCCACAGCCGCCCAGAAGACGGTCTTGTTCAGGATGGCAGCCTTGGCTGCGGGATAGTCGTTGGTAGAGTACGGCTGCGAGCCGGCGTAGCATACGCCTATCAGGATGTAGCAACGGCCTTGGTCGGCTTTCGCATTGAGCGAAGTGCGGGCATAGACGCGTGCTTGCTGGTAATTTTTGAGGTTGTAGTAGAGCGAAGCGATGCTGAACAAGTAGTCGGGTATGTCCTCATCGTTCTCGTTGAGTGCCTGTGCGCGCGAGATAGCCTCCTCGTAGTAGTTGATCGCCTCACGATAGTCGCCTTTCTTGGCAGACATCTTGGCGCAGCCGGCAGCAGATTCCTCGGTGGGCTGCAACTTGTGCGCTCCCTCGCAGGCAGCAAAATAGACCTCCGATTCGGTGCAGCGTACACGCTTGTAGAGTGCGCCTATCTTGGTTAGCATATCGAGGTTGTCTGCGTTTTCGGCTACCACTTTGCCGTATATCTCGTCCATCTTGTCGCAGTCTGCGGCTCCCGATGCGGCAAAGAGGCCGTCGGCATACTCTTTCTGGCGTGCAGCGATAGCGGCACGCTTGTTGCCTGCGTCTGCAGCCTGTGCGCTCAGGTAGCCTGCGGCTTTCTCGTAGTCCATGATGAACTGCTCGCCGTATTGGTCGGGGTTGGATTTATAGACATTGTACGATACCTCTACCAGTTTGGCGAGGACAGCATCTTGGCTCTTCTGTCCCATGCCGTCCACCGACTGGCGCAGCCATTCGAGGGCAGGGAGTTTCAGTTCGTCGTTCTCGAAGTACTCGCAGTAGTCGAGTGCTTTCTGTCCGAGTATATATGCAGTCGGGTACTTGGGGTCGTCGCCGAAGTACTTGATACGCTTGTCGTGCATCTCGAGCATGAGTTGGCGGAGGCGTGCCTTTTCCTCCTCGGAGGTGGCGTTCTTGTATTTCCATTCGATTATCTTGCTGCCCTGGGTATAGATAGCCTTGTTGGCGTTCGGGCAGGTTTGATATACCATCCACCACGGTTCGTAGGCGTCGGCGTACTGCTTGTTCTTGACACTCTCGTTGAAGAGCGACACATTGATGATACAGTCTTCGGTGATAGTGGGTTCTGCTTCTTCGTTGGCGGGCGCAGCCTGCTCCTGCGGAGCGGGTGCGGCTTCAGCAGTCTTCGGTTTCTTTGCAAACGATACGGCGGGTACGGCAGCGCAAAGAGCGATAGTCAGTAATGAATTCAGTTTCATTCTATTGAGAATTAGTGTTTTTTATATTAGGTTGTCGATTGCAGTAGTTTTTTTTGGAAGCCTCTTTTCCCCTCTTCTCCCCTCTTCTTCCCTCTTCTTTCCCTTTTCTTTCCCTCCTCCTCGGTATGGAGTATTGCGCCGATGAGGGTGGCGGGACGGTTCTCAGAGTTTGCGCTTGAAGAACCAGTCCTCTGATATAGAGGCGTTGAAAGTCAGGCGCAGCGAGTTTTCTTCTATTGCGCCTTTGTTGCCTCGGTGTCCGTATTCGAGTGTGGCGTTGAAGACGGTCGCCGAGGTACGCAGCGGAAAGCCGATACCGATGCTGGCGGTAATGTCTTTTGCGCTCGTGGAGAGCGAGTAGGAGTCGGCAATGTTCACGCCGCAACGCCAGAGCATCCGGTCTGCATACTTGCGCCCCTGCGGGTTATGGCGATATTCGATGCCGGCGCTGTAGCGGTTGCGGTCGCGGAGCGTGCCGCGTACGCCTTGGTAGAGGATGTTGCCTGTGCTTTGGTGCTGGTAGTCGAAAGCCAGCGTCAGTCGGTTTGCCCAGCAGTAACTTGCTCCTGCGCCATAGACCATCGGTGCTTCGAAATTTTTCCCCGTGTGGTTGGCTACTGTGTCCGAGGTGTTGCTCTCTATGAGCGAATAGGTGCTGTGCAGTTTGGTGCGGTTCTCGAAGATGCCGCCCACGGCGAACGAGTGGTCGCCGAAAGTGTGGAATAGCTGTGCTCCGTAGCGGAAGCGTGCGCTGCTTACTTTGAGCGTGCTCGCCTGCGATGTGCCGGTCAGTCCCGACTCCGTGAAGGTCAGTGTGCGGGTGTTGTTCGTGCTGCCGAACATGTAATACACATTTGCGCCCACGGCAAACCAATCGCAGATATTGAAACTCAGTCCGCCATATACTTCGCTGATGCCGCCCGTGCCCGTATAGGTCTTCGTGTAGTGGTAGTCCGAGTCGATAGAGTCCGACAGCGTCAGGTCGTAGCCTACGGATGAGTAGGGCAGAATACCCGCCGAGAAGGCGATATAGCGGCGCCAGAGCGGGAATTGAAGCGTCAGGTACTCTAAGCTGCCGTTGGCTTTGTTGCGTGTGCCTAACGCATCGCCGTAGTTCGACCACATCACGCTTGCTGCCAGGTCGAACATGAATGTAAGGCTGTCGCAGGCAGTGTACGAAGCAGGTTGTGCCGAGCAGATGACTTTGTTGTTGCGCATACCGACTCCCACGCCGCCCATAGCGCGGTAGGTGTTCGGCACATTGTCGTTCAGGTCGCCGTACGCATAGCGCGAATAGGGAGAGGAGGTGCCCATCTGTGCCTGTATGCCAGCAAAGGGAAACAGCACCACAACACCAAACAGTATGTAGGAGAAAATTTTATGCATAGCCATTCGGGCTGCAAAGGTACAAAAAAAATACCAAACTGCGAAATACTGGATAAGAAAAGCGTAAAAAAGCGCATAGGGTGTCCCGAAACGGAACGGATACTCCTTGCCTTGTCTTCCCCTCAAGAATGTAAAAACGCAAGGAGAATGTAAGGAGAATGTAAGGAGGATGTGAAGAGGATGTGAAGAGGATGTAAAGAGGATGTGAAGAGGATACGGGGAGGATAGCACACCGCCGTGTCGGGTTTTCGGGTTCGAAAAGAGAGCACAAGCCGTCCTATCCGCGGGGGGGGCGGACAGGACGGCTTGTGGGCAATAATGCCGTGTATGAGGTTATACCGTGGCTTCGATGTTCCAGACAAAGGCACGGACACCTACTTCCTTGTTGCGGAGGTCGAGTTTCTCCACTGCCTCGAGGAGCGGTTGTACTTCGTGGTCTTCCACTATCGTGATGACACACGAGTTCATCTCCGGCCATGCGTGCGTGCCGCGGCGAGGGTCGCCGTCGTGCGTGCCACGCCCCTGCACCTGCTCGAAGAAAGTGAATCCCCGGATGTGCAACAGGTCGAGCATATACTCCACGCGCTCGGTATTCGCCTGGTTGAATACTATCATGACTGACTTCATAGACAAAGTGTGATTTTGTAGATTTGTGATTTGGATGCCGTGTGCTGCCAAGCACTCGCCGAGCAGCACACGGCATTCCGTTGTTTTATTTCAGTTCTGTCGGAGTGGTCTCGGGGAAGACATGTGCCTCCGATTCGCTATGGACATTCTTCGGCTCTTGGTCTTTCTTCAGTTTGATATTCATGAAGATAAAGCCCTTGCGCATACCGCTGATACGGTCACGCTCGCCGTGGCGCGACATGGCTGCATAGAGCGTCGGCACCATGAAGAAGGTGAGCAGCGTCGAGACGAGCAGACCGCCGATTACCACGATACCCATCGGCTGCCACATCTCCGAGCCTTCGCCCGACGATACCGCCATAGGTACCATACCGAGAATCGTAGTGAACGCCGTCATCAGCACGGGGCGCATACGGCTACGGCCTGCAGCCACCACTGCCTCGTTGAGTTCTACGCCGCGTTCACGCAGCAGGTCGGTGTAGTCGATCAGCACGATACCGTTCTTGACCACAATACCCACCAACATAATCAGACCCAGCGCACCGATCATATCGAGCGAACGACCCGTCATCCACAATGCCATGACCACACCCGAGAGGGCGAAAGGAATGGTGAACATGATGACGAACGGCTTCTTGAACGACTCGAACTGACTCGCCATCACGATATAGACCAGGATGACAATCAGTGCTGCGAGCAAGCCCATCTTGCCGAAGGTCTCCTGCTGGTCCTCGTAGTCGCCGGCGAGGCGGATGGTTACGCCCTGCGGCACATCGAGTTGGTCGATTACCTCTGTCTGGATGGTCTGTGCTAATTCGCCCAGCGGTACATTGTACGGTGTGACGGACACGGTTACAATACGCTGACGCAGTTTGCGCTCGATGGTAGGCGGCGTCCAGTATTCGCCTATGCTGCATACCTCCGAGAGTTTGACGCTCTTGCCTGCGGGGGTAGGAATGGTGAGGTCTTGTATCTTCTCTATCGTGTTACGGTCGTCCTCTTGCAGACGGCAGACGATGTCGTACTCCGAGCCGTCCTCCTTGAGGTAGCCGCACGACATACCGTTCACACGGTTGCGCAGGTAGGTGGAGATGGTGGCGGGGGTAAGCCCGAGGCGGCTGGCTTTCTCTTTGTCCACTATAATTTTTATCTCCGGACGCTCGTCGTCGCGCGAGATAGTAGCGTCGCGCGCACCCCGTACATCGTGGTTACACTTGGCCTGTATCTCTTCTGCCAGCAGCGAGGTGGCGTCGAAGTCGTAGCCGTAGATTTCTACATCCACCGAGTTGGACGCCATACCGCCACCGCCCATCGAGGTGCTGACTTGATAGTCGGTTATCTCCGGATAGCGGGCAATCTCCTGACGAAGCACCTCGGCAATCTCGAAGATACTGCGCTTACGCTCATATTTCTTGTTGCAGCGAACGGTCATCGAGATGGTGTTGTTCATCGTCGAGGTGAATAGTGCCGACACACCCGAGTCGTCGTTCGAGCCGGCAGAGGTACTGATCAGCTGGATCTCTGGCACGAGCTCGGTGAAGCGGGCCTCCAGCGCACGCGCTGTCTTCAGCGTCTCCTCGATACGCGTACCACGCTGCAACTTGATGGTGATAGACATACGCCCGTTATCCTGCTGTTGCATGAAGTCCGTACCGATTTTGCCTGTCAGCGCAGGAATCATTGTCAGCGCAAAGAATAGGAACAGCCCACCGAAAGCAATTGCCTTGTGGTGCAGACACCAGTTCAGTCCTTTGGCATACTTGTCGTCTACCCAGTCGAGTCCGCGCACCACGGTGCGGTCGTACCACGACTTGCGGTTCTTATCGTCGTCAATCAGCGTGCCGTTCTCGTCTACATGTACTTGGCGCGGCTTGAGCAGTTTGCTGGCGAGCATAGGTGTCAGCGAGATAGCGATCAGCGTCGAGGTCGAGGTGACGATGGTCACAATCCAGCCCAACTCACGGAACAGAATACCCGACATACCCGTCAGGGTGGTCAGTGGGACAAACACGGCGGCAAGCACCAGCGTGGTCGCAATAACCGACACCCACACCTCGTTGGTGGCGTAGATAGCCGCCTCTCGAGGGTTCTCACCGCGATCCACATGCTTGGTGATGTTCTCGAGTACCACAATGGCGTCGTCCACCACCATACCGATAGCCACGGTGAGCGAACAGAGCGAGATGATGTTCAGCGACGAATCCACCAACTTCAGGTAGATGAACGCCACAATCAGCGAGATAGGAATGGTCAAGCCGATGATGAGTGTTGCACGCCAGCGGCCGAGGAAGAACAGTACCACCAGTACCACAAAGAGCAATGCGTAGCCGATAGACTCTTTCAGCGAGTTGATCGAGTTCTCGATGGTCTCCGACGAGTCGTAAATCATCTTGAAATGTACATCGGCAGGCAGGGTCTTCTGTATTTTCTCTACCTCTTTGCGTACATCGCGGCATATCTGTACGGTGTTCGCACCGGTCTGCTTGGTGATCATCAGACGCGCACACTCGATGCCGTCGGTCTTCTCGTCGAGCGACAACTCCTTGATAGTATCGCGCACGGTGGCAATATCGCGCACGAACACTTGTCGTCCGTCGGTGGTAGTTGTTACCACGAGGTCGTTTATCTCCGACGACTCTACGAACTCCGAGCGTACCTCCATCTGGTACTGCTCTTTCTTCAGTTTGACCGTACCCGATGACATGTTCAGGTTGTTGGCGGAGATTACATTGCCCACCGACTCTACGGTCAGTCCGTAAGCGTCCAGTTTCTGTTGGTCGAGATAGACATACACATAGCGGTCGGGCGCACCCGATACGGTCAAGTTACCGATACCGTCCACACGGTTCAGTTGCGGGATAATCTCGTCGTCGAGCAACTTGTCCAGTGCGGGGTAGGTTTCGTTGGCGGTAATGGCGTATTGGATGACCGGCATCATCGAGGTTGACAGACGCAGAATGATAGGGTTGGAGCATCCGTCGGGCAGGTCGTCCTTTACAAGGTCTACATAAGTACGCACATCGTTGATTATTTCGTCGAGGTTCGTACCCCACTCAAACTCCAGTGTTACCTGCGAGATGTTATCCTTCGATTTGGAGGTGATCTCCTTCAGGTGGTCTACCGAGTTGAGGGAGTTCTCCATTACTTTCGTTACATTCGTTTCCACCTCCGAGGCGGACGCACCCGGGTAGGTGGTCATTACCGTGATGTACGGAGGGTCCATCTCCGGGTATTGATCGACGGGCAACTGCACATAGCAGAACAAGCCGATGATTATCACTGCCACAAATATCAGGGCGGTGGTAACAGGCTTTTGCACGGCTGATTTATAGATTGCCATAGTTCTAATTATGAATTACAGATTATGAATAGGGAAACCGGTTATTTCTCTGTGGTTATCTTTACGCCGTCTATCAGGCGTGCCTCGCCTTTCGTTACGAGTTCTACGCCGTCCACTATCTCCGGTGCGCTGATTTCCACATCGTCGCCGAAGCGTTGTCCCATTTCGACGCTTACACGCTGTGCGTAGCCGTTGTTGTTGATGAATACATAGCGGTCGTTTGCGCCTACGAGTTTCAGTACGGTGGAGTAGGGGGCGGTGATGACGTTTGCCTTACCAAGCCCGAGGGTAGTCGTTACGTACATACCCGGACGGAGCAGTCCGCTCTTGTTGGGTACCACCACTTTTACTTGGAATGTGTGGGTCGTCGCATCCACGGTCGGATAGACCACTTCTATCGTGGCGGGGAAAGTCTTGTCGGGATAGACATCCGACTTGAGGCGCAGTTGCATACCCTCTTTCACGAGCGGGATATACGATTCGGGGATAGCCACGAGGGTCTTGAGTTTCTCCACTTGGGTCAGCACGAGGATAGCCTGTCCGCTGTAGAGTTCGCCGTCCTCGTAGTTCTTGGCGGAGATAACGCCCGCAAAGGGAGCCTTTACGTATGTGTTGGTCTCGAGGAAGGTCAGGTTCTCTTTGGTTTGGTCGAGCGACAGTTTGGTCTGGTCGTATTGCTGTTGCGATACCGACCCTGTGGCGATAAGTCCCTCCATACGCGCCATCTCGGTCTCGAGGTTGGCGGCGCTCAGTTTGGTGGTGTTATACTGTTGCTGGTCCATGCGTACGAGGTCGCTGCCTTTCTTTACTTTGTCGCCCACTTCGACATAGATATGTTCTATCTTGCCGGTGATAGACGGGGCTACATTGACGGTCTCGTAGCCCAGCAGGTTCGACGAGAGCGAAATCTCGCGTTGTATCTCGCGGGTGTGGAGCGTAGTCAGTTCCACTATCTCCGTGCGCTCGGTGGCAGCCTCGGTGGTTGCCGTTTTCTTGTTGCCGCAACCGACCAATGCCAACAAAGCGGTTGCAAGAATAAGTTCCTTTTTCATGCTTGTATTTTATGCGAATTACTGATTACTAATTATTCAAGAACTTGTCTAATTCTACTTCCGCGTTGACGAGTGTCAGCACGGCTTGTACATAGTTCGACTGTGCGGTGATCACATCGTTGCTGGCGTTTACCAGTTCGAGGTTCGAGGTCGCACCGTAGTTGTACTTGTTGGTGGTCGATTGGAAGACGCGTTGCGTTACATCGAGGTTCTCTTTCTCGGTCATGTAACTCTCAAAGGCGTTCTGCACCGTGTAGCGCAGTTGTTGGTCTTGTATGCCGAGGTTATCGGTTGTTTCTGCCAAGGTGTTGCGTGCCTCTTCGAGGGCTATCTTTTTCTCCACTATACCCGCAGCCCGTTTCCCCGACGACCAGAGCGGCATCGATACCGTAAAGGACACGGCGTGCGGCGGGGTCATGCGGAAGCCGCCCTCCGAGTAGTAGTGTTGGTTGCTGTACTGATAGCCTGCGCTGACGGTAGGTCCGTACGCCCAGCCGGCCAGATGTACATTCGCTTTGGCGAGTTCTACATTCTTTTGTAGGGTTTGGTAGTTTAGGTTATTGGCAATAGAGAAGTCTTGTCCCAGCAGGTTGAGTACCGCCTCGGCGGACAGCATGTCGTCCAGCGTGGTGGTGAGTGTCAGTTCTGTTTCTACGGGTACATCCAGCAGCACCTTGAGCGAGGCAATCGCCAGTTGGGTGGAGCGCTTGTTGGAGTTGATGTTGTTGCGCAGCGTATTCACACGCACCATGATCTGGTCTGCGCTGGTCTGCTCTGCCGCTCCCACATCCACCGAGCGTTGTGTCATGGCGGCGAGTTTCTCTACATTTTGCAGCGACGAGTCCAGCAGGGCAACTACATCTTGCAGTACCAGCACCGAGGCGTACGAGGTCTTCACATTTGCCCGCAGGTTGTCTTCCGATTGTTCGAGGGCTATCTTCTGCATGTCGATGGCAATGGTGTTCAGTACGGCGCCCACTACGGCTTGCCCGCTGATGCCTATCGATGCACTCACGCTCGTGGTCGAGTAGTCCGGCATCGAGATTTCCATTCCCGAGAAGTCCATCTTGTACCCGCACATCGAACTATACCCCCAACTGGCGTTGGCTTGTGGCAGCATTTGTGCGATGGTCTGCCAGCGTTGTGCGTAGGCTTCCTGCACGGCGAGGTTGGCGTTACGCAGGCTGCGGTTGGTCTGTACGGCGTAGTCTTGTGCTTCTTCGAGGCTTAGGCTTAGTTCGGCGGGCACATCGCGTGCCGGGGCTTTCTTGGTAGCCGCCATTACATGGTCTTCTGCTACAACGCTCACGCTCAGCAGCAGTGCCAGCGTCGGTAGTAAGAATCGTTTTTTCATTGTTTTTATTTGTGTTATTTTAGTTATCCGTGTTGGTCTTGCGGGTCGAGTCGTTGCGGTTGAGCAGGGCTTCTATGCGCTCAATGCTCTTGGACGATTCGATGCGCTCTTTCATTTTCTCTTTGCCCGTGTCGGAGAGCATACCGCAGATGATGAGTCCCATGCCGTGGCAGCATACGGCGGACATCTCCTCGAGGTTGTCGTCTTGCTCGGCTATCTGTTCCAGTAGTCCTTGGTGCAGGCGGGCAAGAAATTCAGCCGTCAGGGGTACATCGATATGTCGGAAGAACACGCCCTCGTCGATACCTTGTTGCAGAAAATGCATCAGGTGCTGCTTGGTTGCGACAAAAACCACTTGCTTGTGTTGCTCGAACAGGCGTGGATAGTACTTGCGCAGGTCGTGCAAGAATGGCAGTGGTTGCAGCAGGTTTTTGGTGCGTTCTACTATGAGTTCGATGTTTTGCCCGATGATGTCCAGTACCGATTGGGCTTTACGCATCTCTTGGACGGCTTTGAGGTCTATTTGTTTTTCTTGGTCGTGCAGTACGGCCTCGACGAGTTCGTCTTTGGTGGCGAAATAGACATAGAAAGTCTTTTTGCTGATGCCGAGTTCTTTGCTCAGGTCGTCGATGGATACGGCGCGTATTCCCAAGCGCAGCATACTCTTGGTGGCGTTTTCAACTATTTTCTCGCGTATATCTCGTATATCTTCAGCCATATATTTTTCGGTCATTCGTTCTTTCGTTCTTTTCTTTTCTTTTCTAGTCTTCCTAGATCTTCTAGAATATCTAGGACATCTAGTTCTTCTAGAACTTCTAGATCTTCTGGTTCCTCTAGCCCCTCTAGCCCCTCTAGTCCCTCTAGCCCCTCTAGTCCCTCTAGTCTCTCTATCCCCTCTAGTTCCTCTAGTCCCTCTAGGACATCTAGTTCTTCTATATCTTCTAGCCCCTCTAGTTCCTCTAGTCCTTCTAGGATATCTAGTTCTTCTAGGACATCTAGTTCCTCTAGTCTCTCTAGATTCCCTAGTCCTTCTAGGATATCTAGTTCTTCTAGGACATCTAGTTCCTCTAGTCTCTCTAGATTCCCTAGTCCTTCTAGGATATCTAGTTCTTCTAGGACATCTAGTTCCTCTAGTCTCTCTAGATTCCCTAGTCCTTCTAGGATATCTAGTTCTTCTAGGACATCTAGTTCCTCTAGTCTCTCTAGATTCCCTAGTCCCTCTAGTTCATCTAGTCCTTCTAGAACATCTAGTTCCTCTAGAATATCTAGTTCTTCCTAGAACTAAGTAGGGCGGTGTAGCCTCCCCTTATTGTGCAAAAGGTGTGCCAAAGAGCATAAAAACACCTCTCAAATGGAAACTTTTATACTTTTTGAGTTTCCGAGTAATGCAGGACACACCATAAAAGACAAAACCGATGAAAGTATAGGACAATCAGCCTCGAATCTCGGACGTATCCCCTTACCACTCCCATAGCACTCCCATAGCACTCCCATAGCACTCATGACTTTTATAAGGGTTTTATAGCACTCTTGAAGCACCCATATTCCCACCAAATAGGTTCTATTTTCTGTTCGCATACGTTGAGCGGAGGAACATTCGCGTTCCATTCCTTTTTTTGTGTTGCATTTGTTATTGGACAGTACAAAATCTCGCCCTTGTTTCCTGCACCCCCTCCCTATATGCATAAGAAAAAAAATCGTTATTTGCGTCCTATCCTTGCCTATATCCGCAAAAATAACTACCTTTGCAGCAGTTTACAACAGAACCGGGCGTTGCCAATGGTTAAGTAAGGTTTATTGCACACCGATTAAGGAGTCCTCCTCTGCATATAACGGGAAAAAGCCAAGATCTATCGCTAAATACAGAAAACAGAAAAAATAATTCAATAACCGATTAAATTCACAAAAGCATGAACCGAATTCTTTCTCTCTGCCTGACATTGCTCGCCACGGTTTCTTTGTGGGCTGCCTTTGCCCCTGCCGCCTTTACGGTTTCCGAGAGCGGCAACAAAGTACTCTTTTCGCAAGGCAACCTGCAGTGTTCGGGAGTTACAAGCGGCAACTATACATGGTCTTTCGCCGAGAAACAATACGATATGCTTGGTACTGCCAATGTGAGCGATGGTGCCCTTGCCGACAAGATAGACCTCTTCGGTTGGAGTGGTAGCAAGGGGACAGCCAAGTGGGGGGTCAACAAGGCGATGCTTAGCGACTATTATTTAGGCAATTTTATGGACTGGGGGCAGAACATCATCGGTTCGTATGCCCCGAATGACTATCGTACCCTTACTAATGCGGAGTGGTTGTATCTGCTCAATACGCGCACCGATGCAAACAAAAAGAAAGGTGTTGCCCGTATCCAAATAAGCGATACCGAGTACGCCAATGGTCTTATCCTGCTGCCCG
>CAVFHY010000070.1:0-12624 GCA_963622445.1 Bacteroidaceae bacterium | reverse complement strand
TTTCCTCAGTATGAATCAAGACAATTTTTATGGATAAATCTGCCGATCGTGGGGGGCATTTTGTGTACAGCAAGAGACGACAGATACAGGAGAAAAACCATCGCCCACGAGAAAAATGGAACTTTCTCACATCACTTGATTGCTTCTCCAGATATTTTTGCTAACTTTGCAGAAAATTTGCATTTGTTATTGGACTGTACACTGCCGTTTTACTGCCCTTCTTATATAATTCTTTTTACTGTCCTTCTTATATAATTCTCTTATAGATTCCCTAATGACAACCGAATGAATTCCAAGTTACCAGCAGTACATAGGCAATGAATCGGCATTTTTTTTATGCGGTTGCCCTGCTTTGCTTGTATATGTCAGAGATAATCCTTATCTTTGCACCCTAATCGAACAAACAGGGTGTTACCCTTTCTTGAATAAGGATTTCCCTTATTTGGATAAGTGCCCCTGTCTCTAATACTTAACCTTATGAATATCATCTTAGTTGTTTTGTTAGTAGTAGCGGGTGTTGCCCTGCTCCTCTTGGAGATATTCCTGCTCCCCGGCTTTGGTATAGCGGGGGTTGCGGGGCTGTTGAGTCTGTCGGGTGCCGTAGTGGCTGCGTATCTGAGGATCGGTGCGCTTGCGGGGCATATCACGCTGGCTGGCGTATTGGTAACACTCGCACTATCGGTTTACGCTTTTGTGCGTGGACGGGCATTGCAGCGTATGTCGCTCGATACCTCGATTGATTCCAAGGTTGACTTGGCTGCCCCGGGTAAGAAAATAGAGAACCTTGAGCGTGAAGCCTCTGCTATCGGCAAGAAAGAAGAAAAACGCATTGAGCAGGTTACGCAGGAGGCAGACGACGAAACGCACACGCCCGCCTAAGGTATCCGCTCACCGTGCCATGCCTGTTGGTCATCGTATGTATCACACCTAAATACTTGTTTTTTTATGAACACCGTAACCATTGTTTTGCTGGTAGTAGTGGCTCTCTTTGTGGCCATTTTCTTCTACTATGTGCCGTTCATGCTGTGGATTAATGCCCAAGTGAGCGGTGTCTATGTCTCTCTCGTTCAACTCTTCTTGATGCGTATCCGTAAGGTGCCGCCTACCCGTATTGTCAACTGTCTGATAGAGGCACACAAGGCAGGCGTGACGGATGTGAAACGCGATGCTCTCGAGGCGCACTACCTCGCCGGTGGACACATAGAGCGTGTGGTTCACGCCCTCGTATCGGCATCGAAAGCAAACATTCCCCTCTCGTTCCAAATGGCAACGGCTATCGACCTCGCAGGGCGTGATGTATTCGAGGCAGTACAGATGTCCGTTAACCCGAAAGTAATTGATACACCGCCCGTTACAGCAGTGGCTAAAGACGGTATCCAGTTGATAGCCAAAGCGCGTGTTACGGTGCGTGCCAATATCCGCCAACTGGTAGGTGGTGCGGGCGAAGACACTGTTCTTGCCCGTGTAGGCGAGGGTATAGTCAGTTCGATTGGCTCGGCAGAGAGCCACAAGCAGGTACTCGAGAACCCCGACAGCATATCCAAACTCGTACTGAGCAAGGGTCTCGACGCAGGCACGGCCTTCGAGATACTCTCCATCGACATAGCCGACATCGATGTAGGCAAGAACATCGGTGCGCAACTCCAGATGGACCAGGCACAAGCAGACAAGAATATCGCCCAAGCCAAGGCAGAGGAGCGTCGTGCGATGGCGATTGCGGGTGAGCAGGAAATGAAAGCCAAAGCCCAGGAAGCACGCGCCAAAGTCATTGAGGCGGAAGCACTTGTGCCGCAGGCTATGGCAGAAGCATTCCGTACGGGCAACCTCGGTATTATGGACTACTACCGTATGCAGAATATCCAAGCCGATACATCGATGCGTGAAGCCATAGGCAAACCCGTAGATACGAAGAAGAAATAAACCGTGCGGGTAGCCCTACTGCAATATCCGATCGCTTGGGCAGACAAGCAGACCAATCTGCGTCTTGCCGAAGAACACATTGCCGCATCAGCCGACGAGGCTGATGTGGCTCTTTTGCCCGAGTTGTTCTCGACAGGCTTCTGTGTCAATCGCCCCGACTTAGCCGAAGAGGCAGACGGCGAGACGGTTACCCGCCTGCAACACTGCGCCGATACCTGTCGTATTGCCATCGCAGGCTCGTATATCGGCAGTGAGGACGGCAAAATATACAACCGCGGGTTCTTCTTGCGTCCCGGCGATGCCCCTATTTTTGTCGACAAGCGCCATCTCTATGCCCACGGCGGTGAGGGGCGGCTTTTCTCCGCCGGCACGAACCATGCCACCATCGAGTACCTCGGTGTGCGCTTCCGCTTGCTGGTCTGCTATGACCTGCGCTTCCCTGTATGGTCGCGCCAAACAGAGGCAGAACCGTACGATATACTGCTTGTATCCGCCTGTTGGCCTGCCTGCCGTATCGCCTATTGGGATGCACTGCTGCCGGCACGCGCCATTGAGAATCAGTGCTATATAGCCGCAGTCAATGCTGTGGGCGATGATGGTATTCCGCTGCACTATAACGGCCACTCCACAGCCTACGATACCCACCTGCGCCCGCTGGTACGATTTGCCGACGACGAAGAGGGCACACAGGTAGCAGACTTTGATATTCCCGCTCTCCGCCACTACCGCGAGGCACTGCCACTCTGGCGCGATGCCGACCATTTCACACTCCAACTCTAACGCACTTCTTCCGCTATGTTATCCCCACGCTGGAATATTCATACCCTCACTCCCGAACAACAAATGCTCTGCGATGCTCTATCGCACGAGTTGCGCATCTCCCCGCTCTCTGCCCGCCTGTTGGTGGACCGAGGTATCCGCACTGCCGATGAGGCGCGTGCTTTTGTCCGCCCCTCGCTGGACAATCTCAACGACCCGTTCCTAATGCAGGATATGGACAAGGCGGTAGCCCGCTTGGAAACGGCGTTGCAGCAGCACGAGCATATCATGGTCTATGGCGACTACGATGTGGACGGCACGACGGCGGTCGCCCTGATGTACTCTTTCTTGCAGACGCTGACCGACAACCTCGATTTCTATATCCCCGACCGCTACCGTGAGGGCTACGGTATATCTGCCTTGGGTATCGATACCGCCAAGCACAAAGGCTGCACACTCATGATCGCCCTCGACTGCGGTATAAAAGCCGTTGAGAAAACCCGCTACGCTGCCGAACAGGGGATAGACATGATCATCTGCGACCATCATACCCCCGGCGACACGCTCCCCGGTGCGGTAGCCGTACTGAATATGAAACGCGCCGACTGCCATTATCCATACAAAGAACTGAGCGGTTGCGGCGTGGGCTTCAAGTTGGCACAGGCATACGCCCTGCACGCTCGTATCCCGATGGAGAGAGTGTTTGCTCTGCTACCTTTCTTGGCGATGTCTATCGCCTCGGACATAGTTCCCATAACGGGTGAGAACCGCATTCTCGCCTACTACGGACTGCGGCAACTCAACCGCCATACCCCGACGGGCATCCGTGCTATTATGGAAGTAGCGGGTATTACGCCCGACCACACGATTACCATATCCGACCTTGTCTTCAAGATAGGTCCCCGGATAAACGCCTGCGGGCGTATCAACTCGGGAGAAGAGGCCGTGCGCCTGCTCATTACCGAGGATGCTTCGTTTGCACGCCAACAAGCCGCCTCTGTCAATCACTTCAACACCGAGCGTCGCGGATTGGATACACAGACCACCGAAGAGGCACTCGCGATGCTTGCCGCTGACCCCGACAACGACAAGCGTCATACCACGGTGGTCTATTCGCCCTCGTGGCACAAAGGGGTAGTGGGTATAGCCGCCTCGCGCCTGACGGAGAACTATTTCCGCCCCACTATCGTCTTTACCGGCGCAGAGGGCGACATCATCTCGGGGTCGGCTCGCTCGGTATCCGATTTCGACATCTACTCGGCGATCGACTCGTGTCGCGACCTGTTGACCAACTTCGGCGGACACCGCTTTGCCGCAGGGCTCAGCCTGTACCATGATAACCTGCCCGCATTCAAAGAACGCTTCGAGGCGTATGTGGCAGCGCATATCACACCCGAGCAGCAACAGCCTGTCTTGGAGATAGAAGCCGAGGTAGCATTGGCAGAACTGACGCCCGATTTTTGGAATGTCTTGCGCCATCTCGAGCCCTTTGGTCCCGGCAACGAACGCCCGCTGTTCATGACCCGCCGCCTTTGCAATGCACACGGTACCAAAGCAGTAGGCAAGGGGGGAGAACACCTTCATCTGGATGTTACCGACGGAACTTTTATGCCATCCGGTGAGTTGGCTCACCGTTCAGGCATCGCTTTCGGTCAGGGAGCGAAAGCAGACCATTTCAAGAACGGTCATACTGCCGACATCTGCTATCATATTGAGGAGAATACTTTCAACCACCATACCTCGCTCCAACTCATGGCAGTGGATATTCATCTCAATGAGCCGGAGAAGGTAGTGCCACCGGTATGTTCCACAATGAATACCAATAATCATTAATTGTTAATTATTAATTATTAATTCTTAATTAGGACTAATGTTTTCAGAACGAGATACCAAAGGTCCCTCCCAGCGTCACGGGGGTATCGAAGTCGTATGCGGTAGTATGTTCTCGGGCAAGACAGAAGAACTCATCCGCCGTATGAAGCGTGCACAGTTCGCCAAACAAAAAGTAGAAATCTTCAAACCCGCCATTGATGTGCGCTATTCGGAGGAGGATGTGGTCAGCCACGACCATAATGTCATCCAATCCACGCCCGTCGATTCGAGCCAAAATATCCTGCTACTGGCAGAAGACATCGATGTCGTAGGCATAGACGAGGCGCAGTTCTTCGATATGGGTATCGTCGATGTATGCAACGAGTTGGCTGCCCGTGGCGTACGCGTCATCGTAGCGGGGCTCGATATGGACTACAAGGGTGTACCCTTTGGCCCCATGCCTGCGCTGATGGCTATAGCCGACGATGTCTATAAGACCCACGCCATCTGTGTCCACTGCGGCGACCTTGCTTATGTGAGCCACCGTCTCGTCTCCTCGGACAAGCGTGTCCTCCTTGGCGAGACCGACTCCTACGAGCCTCTCTGCCGTCGCTGTTATGCAAAAGCCATCGCCACCGAGCAGTACACCGCTTCCTCGGCTGCCGAATAACCCCGCTCTCTGCCGTGTCGTCCTCTGCCGCCACTATAGACACCATGCGCTTGGTGGACATCGTCTTACCGCTGGCTATCCACGATGTCTATACCTATCGCGTACCTGCCTCGCTGCCCTTCCCTGCAGCGGGTGTGCGGGTGCTTGTGCCGTTGGGCAACAAGTCTATCACAGGCATTGCTCTGCGTGCGCATACCGCCCCTCTGCCGCCCGAGATACGCCTGCGCGATATAAGCACGGTATTGGACGAAACGCCCATCGTAACCGCCGAGCAACTCGCCCTCTGGCAGTGGATAGCCTCGTATTATATGTGCACCATAGGCGAAGTACTCGCCGCTGCCCTGCCCGCCGGCATCATAGACGACAACTATACGGCACGCACTGCCACCTATATCTCGCTCCGAGACCTCGACACAAAGGCGGTTCGCCGCTCTCTAAGCCGTGCGCCGAAACAACTACGGGTCTTCGAAACCTACCTCCGGCTGCAACAGCAGACACCCCTCGTGGAACGCCGACTGCTGATAGAAGAGTCGGGCGAATCGACCGCCATTGTCCGTGCCTTGACAGAACGCGGTGTCTTCGACGAGACGGAGCAGAATATAAGCCGCCTGCAGGTCTATACGGGTGCCATTGAGCCTATTCACCCCCTCTCGCCCGCTCAAAGCCAAGCCGCAGCCGACATTCGTGCCGCATGGCAGTCGCACGGGGTATGCCTCCTCTTCGGCGTAACCTCATCGGGCAAGACGGAAGTCTATATCCACCTCATAGAAGAGCAGTTGCAGCAAGGCAAACAAGTACTCTATCTCGTACCCGAAATAGCCCTTACCACCCAATTGACTGACCGCCTGCGCTCTGTCTTCGGCGATCGCCTGCTGGTCTATCACTCCCGCTTCTCGGACGCCGAACGGGTGGAGATATACCACGCCCTGAGAGAGGCAGACTCGCCTCGGGTGGTTATCGGCGCACGCTCGGCTATCTTCTTGCCGTTCCACCGTCTGGGGCTGATTATCGTAGACGAGGAACATGAGTCGTCCTACAAGCAGACCGAGCCCGCCCCACGCTATCACGCCCGCTCCACCGCCATTGTCCTCGGGCAGCAGTTCAGGGCAAAAGTGCTGTTGGGCTCTGCCACTCCCGCCGTGGAGTCCTACTACAATGCCACCACGGGCAAGTATGGTCTGGCAACGCTCACCGAGCGCTACGCCGGGCTGCAACTGCCCCGTATCCGCATCGTTGACCTCTACCGGCAGTACCACCGCAAGGAGATGTATGACCACTTCTCCGACCCGCTGGTAGAACGAATACACGAGGAACTGGCAAAGCACAAGCAGGTCATCCTCTTCCGCAACCGCCGTGGCTATGCGCCCCTGCTGCAGTGCCCGCAATGCGGACAGACACCTCGTTGCCCGAATTGCGATGTTCCTCTGACACTCCACAAGCAGGCGCATACTCTCTCGTGCCACTACTGCGGCTACAGCACGCCCGCTCCTGCCTGCTGCCCCTCTTGCGGCGGTGAGATGCGCCTACAGGGCTTCGGTACGGAGCGCATAGAGGACGAAGTAGAGAATCTCTTCCCTGAGGCGCGTGTGCTGCGTATGGACTTGGACACCACACGCAACAAGACGGCGTATCAGGACATCATCAATGCTTTCTCCCGCCACGAAGCGGACATTCTGGTCGGCACACAAATGGTCAGCAAGGGGCTGCATTTCGACGATGTGTCGCTCGTAGCGGTGTTGAATGCGGACAACCTCTTCAATCAGCCCGATTTCCGAAGTTATGAGCATGCGTTCCAACTCCTCGAACAAGTGGCGGGGCGTGCGGGTCGCAAGGGCGCACAAGGCGAGGTGTTCATCCAGACTTTCTCGCCCGACCACCCTGTACTGCACTACCTTTTGCAGCACGACTACACGGGGCTCTTCCGCTCGCAGATAGAGGAACGCCGACTATTCAAATATCCCCCGTTCCAACGGCTTGTTTCGCTCACTTTGCGCCACCGTAACCTGCACAGACTGGAGGCAAGTGCCGCCCTGCTGCAACGCCAACTCCGTGCGGTATTCGGCGAGCGGGTATCCGAAGTGATTGTGCCCTCGATACCACGGGTAAACAATCAGTATATCCGCCTCTTGCGCCTCCGTATAGAGACAACGGCGTCGGTGCAACAAGCCAAACGCCTGCTTAGCGGGCAGATAGCCTATGTACTGTCGCAGCCAGACGGCAAAGGGCTTGTCGTACTGCCCGATGTAGACCCGCAATAATCCCCATCTCACAACCCCGACACACCAAACTCTCCAGAACCTATGAAACGAATCACCTCTCCTTGGCTACGGCTCTTCCTCTGGCTTGGCACGACTTTTCTGCTGACCGTAGCAGCGTTGTCGCTTTGGGCACTCTTGCCCGACCATACCTCCGTTGCGTCCCTGAAATGGCTACAACTGTGGCAGACCCTCTGCGCTTTTGTACTGCCGCCGTTTATCCTCGCCGCCTGTGCCGCAGAGAAACCTATGGCGTGGCTGCACCTCACTACGGGTATGCGTCGTCAGACGGCACTCTTCGCCGTACTGACGATGCTTTTGGCAGTACCGGCTATCAACCTGCTAAGCCATCTCAATCAGCAACTTACCTTGCCTGCCGCACTACAGCCTTTAGAGGCATGGATGCAACAACAAGAGGAAGCCGCTAACCGTCTGACGGAGCAGTTCCTGCAAGTCGATAGTGTATGGGGCTTGCTGCTCAACCTCGGGCTGATGGCACTGCTGCCCGCTATAGGCGAGGAACTCACTTTCCGCGGCGTGCTTCAGAATCTTATGGCACCGAACGCCTGCCGAACGCCTGCCGAACGCTGCCCGAACGGTCGCACACACATAGCCATCTGGGCAACGGCTGCTATTTTCTCGTTTGTCCATTTCCAGTTCTACGGGTTTGTGCCGCGTATGCTGATGGGGGCGATGTTCGGCTATATGCTCGTTTGGACAGGCTCGCTGTGGGTTCCTATGCTGATGCACTTCACCAACAACGCCACCGCTGTTCTATCCTACTACATCGCTACCCGCCAAGGTCTCGACCCCGAATCGCTGGATGTACTCGGCACGGGCTCGACTCTCTGGCTGGGCATTCTCTCGCTGCTGCTTGTCCCCACGCTGCTCATCCTCTTCGCCCACTTCTCTACCAAATCAAAGACCACGCCCACCGAGCATACATAGCCTCAGCCGAAGGCGTACTATCGAAATACGATACAAAGATAATGCAAAAACGGGCGTTTTGCAACGACGCGTGTCCATAAAAGTTTGCGCTCCATCGACGCGTGTCCATAAAATTGACCTATTAGACTGATAATAAGCAGAATAAAAAATGTGACTATCGGCAAAAAATAGATATTGTTTGTGATTTTTTACAACTATTTTGCCATGCGCTTTCCGCATCTCACTAAAAAAGTGTATCTTTGCACGCTACTAATCAAAAAAACTCAAACATTGCCATGTCCCACAAACACATTGCCATTATTGATAATTCCGAGGACAGTCTTTCCCTGCGTGAAGTGTTGAAAGACTACCTGAAAGACACTGATTTTCATACGATTAAAATTGCTACTGGCTATTGGGATTTGCCCGGTTTGTCGCTTATCTACGACGAGTTGTCTGCTTTCCTCTCGCGCGAGGGTACTACTTTTCAGTTGCTTGTCGGCACCGACCCTGTAGTCCGTGCGTCTCAGTTGAAGGAGGGTGCTATCGAGAATGGGCATTTCCCGGGCGATTATATTCTCCGCGACATCCGTGATTTGTCGGTCAAGGAGGAATATCGGCGAGTGATTGATTTGTTGCTTGCCTATTTGGGGAAGAAGTCCGATAATGCAAAGGTGCAGATTTGCCTTTGCAAGCAGGATGCCGATGGCAATGCACAGTTCCTGCATGCCAAGTGTTATATCTTTTCGGGGAGCAGTTCTGTTGGCATTATCGGCAGTAGCAACTTGACGCAGAAGGGGTTGGAGGACAATGCCGAGTTGAATTACTTAGAGTCCAACCCGCAGAATGTCACGGCAGAGGTGAAGCCGGGCAACCCCTGCAAAGGGCATATCCAGTGGTTCGACGAGAAATGGGCCATTGCCACCGATTGGAGTGCCGAACTCCGTGTCGAGTTGGGGCACCAGAAAGAAGAAAAATACCCCCAACAACCGCCGCAAGTGCAACCCCTCACTCCGTATGAATTGTATATTCGCTATCTGCAGGATCAGTTCAACGATGTGGTAGATGATTCGTACGATAATCTTATCCGGAGTTACTTGCCTGCTGTTTACGATTCGTATCAATTCCAGATAGATGCCGTCAAGCAGTGCTACAGTATTATGAAACGCTATGGCGGTTTTCTGTTGGGCGATGTGGTTGGGCTTGGTAAGACGGTTGTCGGTACGCTTATCATACGCCGTTTCATCGATGAGGCTGCTGTGTTAGGTCGTCCTGCACGGGTTTTGTTGATTACCCCGCCGGCTATACGCAAAGGGTGGGAGGATACGATTCGTGATTTTGATCTCAATCGTGTGGCGCAGATACAGCCTTATGTCGATTTTGTTACCACCGGTAAGATACAGAGTGTTTCCGATGATATAGATGCGGCAGACGACTTGTTCCAAGATAGTGCGGATACGGATATCAAGTTGGATAGCAAGCAGTATGGGCTGATTCTTATTGACGAGAGCCATGGTTTTCGAAACGACCAGACCAAGAAGTATAGGGCATTGAATACGCTGATAGGCAAAACGGTTCCTACACCGTATATTGGGTTGCTTTCGGCTACTCCGCAGAACAACTCGCCAAAAGACCTTCGTAATCAGTTGTGTTTGTTTATTCGAGAGCCGAAGCATTGTCCGTTGGCTAAGGTGCCGGGAGGCGATATGATTAAGTTCTTTGCCGAGATGGAGCGTCAGTTCGACGAGCAGCGCAATAATACCGATGCGGCTGTTCAAGCGCAAGCCATAGCCCGGCTGTCCGAAGCCATACGCGATGTCGTTCTCAACGATTTGGTGGTACGCCGTACTCGGTCGGATATCAAGGCAAATTATCCGGAGGATAGCCGCAACCTCCATTTCCCGACGATTGTCGGCCCCAATCGAATAGACTATACGATGGACGACCAGTTAGCACAACTGTTCGCCGACACGATGGATTGTATTTGTCCGATGGACGACTTGGGACAGATGTTGCCTGTCACCTCGAGCAATATCGGATTTTATCGATATGCAGCCATCGCCTATCTTATCGATCCGGCAGACCGAAAGTTGTACGAGAAGCATAACCTCACCGTCGAGAGCATTACGCATGACCTCGAAAAGATGATGCGTATCATGTTAGTCAAGCGATTGGAGAGCAGTTTCTCTGCCTTCAAGGAATCCCTCGAACATTTGTTGCAGAATACCCGTATTATGGTCGAGATGTTAGACCATAACCAAGTCTTTGTCTGCCCCGATTTGGACATCAATGCCGAGTTCCGAGATAAGGATGACCCGAATACATTGTTGCCATTTGATATCGCTGCAGGGAATATCCGTACCAAGATGGCGCGTCGTGGTGGCAACAATCGGGAGTTTGTGGCAGCCGATTTTGCACCGCAGTATCGTGATGATCTTTTGCGCGACATCGCTTTGATAGAGAACCTTTGCCGCCGTTGGGATAAGAATAATCTAGACCCCAAGTACGATACTTTCAAGCAGGTACTCAGTTCTCGATTGTTCGATGCGTCCATCAACAATCCGCATGGCTATGATAAGCCTCGTTTGGTTATATTTACCGAGGCATTGGCAACGCAGAACGATATCGCACGCTATGCTAAGAGTAAGGGGCATCGTGTTTTGACTATATCGGCGAAGAATCGGGATGAAATGTCCTCGGTGATAGCCGCCAATTTCGATGCCAATTACAAGGACGAGCAGCGAGATGATTACGATATCTTGGTTACGACCGAGGTCTTGGCAGAAGGTGTCAATTTGCATCGTGCCAATGTGATTCTCAACTACGATGCACCATGGAACTCAACGCGTCTTATGCAGCGTATCGGGCGTGTCAATCGTATTGGTTCGAAGGAGGATAAGGTCTATGTATTCAATTTCTTCCCTACTGGGCAAGGCAATGCCACTATTCATTTGGTAGAGAAAGCGTATGCCAAATTGCAGTCCTTCCATATCTTGTTTGGAGAGGACAGCAAGATATTTAGTCAAGCCGAACAAGTGATACAGGTCGATCTTAGCCATGCTCTCGATGGAGATACCTCGCCATTTTGTGAGTATATCAAGGAGTTACGCTCGTTCCGACAGGCTCATCCCGCCGATTACCAACGCCTTTTGACGGTAGAGTGGGGTGAGACAATAGGTGGGCAGATTAATGCCAATTGCGGAACCTTGGTTGCTTATACCGATCAACATACGCAAGGCGTTTTGCCTATCTATAATCCGGATGTATGTGCACCCGATTCTCGCTGGAAAGTCATCTCCTCTTTAGAGACGATGGAGTACTTACATTGTACGCCGGATGCCGTATTCTGCAAAGATATTTTGCTATCTGAGGATGTGAAAAAGGCGGCTCAGAATGTGTATGTACAACATTGTAACAAGCGCTATGGAGTAGCTAATAATCGGACGAGGCTGGCATTAGAAGCACTCCGTGAGATACAGCAGTTCTGTACGCCGGCAGATAGAGACCTTATCGGAAAAATCTCGCAGATTATCCGCAATGGCAATATCTCTGCGGCTAATGCGATATGTCGGTTCAATGATATGCGAAAGTCGGGTACTTTGTTTGATAATAGTATGGAGGCGGTTGATTTCAGCCAATGGCTTCATACCACTTTCGACCACATGACTCGCACTACAGTGACCAAAAGAGGCCGGGCTTCCGTGGCGTTTTGGGAAAACAAATAACAACTAACGAAAAACAATATGACTCCATTTGGTATGAATCCATCTGTTCTTAAGGGCGATTTCCCCGGTATGCAAACTTTGGTAAACGAGGTGTTGGCACCCGTGCTCCATTTGTCTGATTATGATATGGGAGACCCCGTAGATATATGTGATACCTACTCCGAAAAAGCCAAATCGGCACATATCCAAGCGGCGTATCGGTATAGTCAGCAGATTTCGTTGGGCACCTATTCTTTGGAGTTATACGAGATAATCCTTGAGGACAATTGTCGTATTCAGCAGGCGCGAGTGAATATCCAAAGCATTGTGCGCAGCGAGATGCAGATTTATAGCAATGCCTTGATGGTGTTCCATTATGCCAATCCGGCAGGGCGTACATGGCGTTTGTCGTATGCTTGTAAGGACAAAAGTCTGACCGGTATGACACCGGCTCGTCGTTATACCTATCTGTTAGGTAAGAACTACACATCCCATACGCTCATCAAGCGCTTGCAGGTACTGCAAGCAACCCCTGTAATCGACGAGCAAACTCTTCTGTCCGCTTTCTCCGTCGAAG
>CAVFHY010000069.1:0-13037 GCA_963622445.1 Bacteroidaceae bacterium | reverse complement strand
AGGGATAGAACAGGGAAACATGCGTTATTGGACAGTACAGATTGCTTCTCCTAACCTTTTTGCTAACTTTGCAGGAAAATGGCATTTGTTATTGGACAGTACACTCCAACCATTTTTGCTAACTTTGCAGGAAAATGGCATTTGTTATTGGACAGTACATCGTATAGATTTATTTGGCAGCGGAAAGATTTTTAGGGATTGTATTTGCAGGAACGCTTTTTTTTTCGTACTTTTGCGGATTGAAACGGGTAATCGGAACTGTTTCCGATTGGACAAATTACATACACATCAAATACGCATTCGATATGGCTTCTCCTACATGGTATAAAACTTTCCTCGGTTGGTTCTGGGGGCTGTTTGCAGGCGGCGTGGTGCTGTTCGTGCTCCTCTTCTGGATGATAACGGAAGGCTGGATAGGCTACCTCCCGCCCCTGGACGAACTGCAGAACCCCAAGAACCGTTTCGCCAGCGAGATATTCTCCTCGGATATGCAATCGCTCGGGCGATACTACCGCAGCGAGAACCGTGTGGGCGTGCAGTACAACGACCTCTCGCCCTATATGATAGACGCTCTCATCGCCACGGAGGACGCCCGTTTCTATCGCCACTCGGGCGTGGATTTCAAGTCGTTCTTCCGTGCCGTGCTGAAACTCGGGCGTGCCGGCGGCGGCAGTACGCTGACACAGCAACTCGCCAAGCAGATATGGTCGCCGAGGGCAAACAACATCTTCGAGCGGGCGATGCAAAAGCCTATCGAATGGGTGATTGCCACAAAGTTGGAGCGGCTCTACTCCAAAGACGAGATACTGCTCATGTACCTCAATCAGTTCGATTTCCTCTACAACGCTGTGGGCGTGAAGTCTGCCGCACAAGTCTATTTCTCGACCACACCCGCCGACCTGAAGATAGAAGAGGCTGCCATGCTCGTGGGTATGTGCAAGAACCCCTCGCTCTACAACCCACTGCGCCGCCCCGAACGGGCACTCAACCGCCGCAACACCGTGCTGAGCCAGATGTGCAAGTACGAGTATATCAGTACCGCAGAGCGGGATTCACTGCAATCGCTGCCCCTCGAAATACACTACTCTTCCGTCGACCACAAGCAGGGCTTGGCACCCTATTTCCGTGAGTATCTGCGCGGTGTACTGACTGCCAAAGAGCCCAAGGAGAGCAACTACCCGCAGTGGAACAAGCAGCAGTACACCATCGACCGCTACCAATGGGACAACAACCCCCTCTACGGTTTCTGCGAGAAAAACACCAAGCCCGACGGCTCGCACTACAATATCTACCAGGACGGGCTGCGTATCTACACCACCATCGATTCACGCATGCAACGCTACGCCGAAGAGGCGGTGGCAGAACATATGCAGTCGCTGCAGAAGAGTTTCTTCAAAGAGTGCAAACGCAAGCGCAATGCGCCTTTCTCGCGCCTGATTACGCAAGAGGAAACCGATGGTATTCTCACCCGTGCCATGAAGCAGACCGACCGCTATCGGGGGTTGAAAAAGCAAGGCAAAAGCGAACGGGAGATACGCAAGATATTCGATACACCCGTCGATATGCAGGTGTTCTCCTACGAGGGTAACGGGCTGATAGACACCGTCTTGTCGCCTATGGATTCGATCCGTTGGCTGAAGTATTACCTGCGCTGCGGTTTCATGTCGATGGATCCGCACTCGGGGCATGTGAAAGCCTATGTGGGGGGTCCGAATTTCTCGTATTTCCAATACGATATGGCAACCATGGGGCGGCGCCAGGTGGGCTCTACCGTCAAGCCATACCTCTACACCCTCGCTATGGACGAAGGGATGTGGCCGTGCGACCGTGTGGTGAACGACTCAATCACTCTCTACGATGCCAACGGACGGGCATGGACACCCCGCGACACCCACGAGAAATACCGTGGCGACACCGTCACCCTGGCATGGGGTTTGCAGTATTCATCGAACTGGATATCCGCCCACTTGATGTCGTATTTTACGCCCGAGCAACTGGTTAAGATGATGCAATCGTTCGGCATACAAGGGCAGTTGGACCCCGTTATCAGCCTTTGTTTAGGTCCTTGCGAAGTGAGTGTGCAAGAGATGGTGGACGCCTACACCACCTTTGCTAACAAGGGTATTCGTACAGAACCTCTGTATGTTACCCGCATAGAGGACAACAACGGCAATGTGATAGCCACCTTCTCGCCCCGCACCCATGAGGTAATCTCGGAAACGACGGCGTACAAAATGATATACATGCTTCGCAATGTCGTGGACCACGGTACAGGCGTGCGCGTACGGTACAAATACGGCATCAAAGCACCCATGGGCGGCAAGACGGGTACGACCAACAATAACTCCGACGGCTGGTTCATGGGCTTCACGCCCTCTTTGGTAAGCGGCGTATGGGTCGGCGGTGAAGACCGTGCCATCCACTTCGACAGTATGGCGGAGGGGCAAGGCGCCTCGATGGCACTGCCTATCTACGCCCTCTACCTCAAGAAAGTACTTGCCGACAAAGACCTCGGCTACGACGAGAACGAGCAGTTTGACATCCCGTCATGGTTCGACCCGAACGCAGGGTGCAAGTAAACAATCTACCCTGCACGACAGACTATGCCCCGCCTGATTTACAAACTGACACATTCGCCTATCTGCACATCCCTCCGCCTGTGGGTGGTGCTGTGCGCAGTGAGTATGGCATTCCCTTTGTCGGCACAACTGAACACCGACCGCATCACCTCGATCGGACGCAATGCCTTGTACTTTGAGGACTATGTGCTCTCCATACAGTATTTCAACCAAGTCATCAAACTCAAACCCTACTTGGCAGAGCCGTACCTTTTCCGTGCCATCGCGAAGATACAACTCGAAGATTATCAAGGCGCATTGCAAGACTGCAACGCCTCTGTCGAGCGCAACCCGTTCTTGCCCGGAGCGTACTACACACGCGGTTTTGTCTATCGCCAACTGGGTGAACTGGCGGCTGCCGAACAGGACTTCACCCAAGCACTGACTTTCTCGCCCGAGAACAAGACCTACCTCGTACTCCGTGCCGACACCCGTGCGCAACAGGAGAACTACACGGCGGCGATGGAGGATATGCAGACCCTGCTCAAACGCGAGCCGCAGTCTGCCTCGCTGCTCTTCGAGAAAGGGGTTATCTGCCTGCACATGAAGGACACGGCGTGTGCCGAGAGTGCATTCGCTGAAACGACCGTGTACGACTCGCAAAACCCTGCCAACTGGTCGGCATTGGGTATGGTACAACTGCTGCAAAACCGCGAGGAGGACGCCCTTGTCCAACTGACACGCGCCATCAACCTCGGCTCCAAGTGGGCGGGCGACTACATCAACCGGGGCATTATCTTCTATCACCAGCACAACTACCGTGGGGCTGTGGCGGACTACGACAAAGCCGTCTCGCTCGCACCACAGGAGGCACAGTGCTACTACAACCGCGGGGTGCTGCGCCAAGAGTTGGGCGACTACAACCGTGCCTTGGACGACCTCAACGAAGCGATTCGCCTTGAGCCGGAGAAAGCAGAGATGTACTACCAGCGGGGCGTGGTCGAGATGCAACTGCGCCAATGGCACAACGCCCGCCAGGATTTCGACACGCTCATTGCACACTACCCGTATTTCCTGCCCTCGTATTACCTTGCCGCACAGGCGGCCACGGCGCAGGGAAACACCAAGGCGGCTTTTGTCTATCGGCAGAAAGCCGATGAGTTGGAGAATCGCAAGGAGGAGATACAAGCACAGGCAGTGCCCAACACGGATGTACAGTTGGCCGCCTCGCAGCCACAGAAGAAAGACCGCCGCAAGGAGTTCTCCTCGCGCACGGCACAGAACCAGACCGAGCCGGCCGAAGCGGAGCAGAAGTACGATTCCGCCACTCGGGGCTCTATTCAGAAGCGTTACACCGATGTAGTCAACGAGCCGAACATCACGCTCTCGTACTACAACCAGGACCTGTCGTTGCGCCGCACCAACTACTACCAACAGAGCGTGGAGCAACTGAACAGCACCCGTTATCTCCCCTCGCCGCTACACTTTACCCTGCAGGAACTGCCCCTGACCGCAGACATGGTCAACGGGCATTTTGCCCGTATCAGCCAGTTGTCCGAACGCATAGACCAAGAGGACTTACACGGGCGAAAGGGGACAGACTCGGAAGCGGCAAGCGTGTTCTTTGCGCGCGCCATGGAGTTTGCTCTCGTACAGGACTACTCGTCTGCCATAGACGACTGTACACGCGCCGCCAACCTCGCCGACGACAGGACGGATGCCGTACTCTATTTTTGCCGTGCCAACTGGCGCTACAAACTGCTCGAATACCGCAGGGCGACGGGCGAACTGACGGCAGAGTCGAACATGGATTTCGAGATTATGCTTCGGGACTACGACCAGGTTATCCGGCTTCAGCCCGATTTCTCCTTTGCTTATTACAACAAGGCGAACATCCTCTGCACACAACGGGAGTGGCGGACGGCACTCGACACATATACCCGTGCCATAGAGATAGACCCTGACTTTGCCGAGGCGTATTTCAACCGGGGCTTGACCTATATCTACCTGAGCGGGGGTGTGTCGGACAAGCAGGCGGAGGACTACCTGCAGCAGGGGTTGGCAGATCTCAGCCGTGCGGGCGAGTTGGGCATTTATCAGGCATACAACCTCATTACCCGCTTCCGGTAATCAGCAAGGGATAAGCAAGGGATAAGCAAGGGATGGCATACGGAAAAAGTACAAAGCAGAAGACATTATTCAGATGAAAATACGACACTTCACGCTCGTGCTGCTGCTCGTAGCGAGCTTTCCCGCAGCGGGCATGGATATCGAATATCGGCTCTCGTTGCGGGCAGGTGCTATCCTACCCGACGACAAGGCAGAACTCAATGTAACCGGTAAGGAAAAAGGCGATTGGGTAGGACCTACCCTCGGCGGGGAGTTCGCTGTGGCGTTCCAACCCGATTGGCACTCGTTGCGCGACTGGAACAATGCCCGTATCGGTGTAGCGTTGAGTTACTGGGACTTGGGCGGCTATTGGGAGAAAGAGGGGCGCAACCTGATGGGAAGTGCCATCGCACCGTATGTCTTTCTCGATGTACCGCTTGTGCAGCACAAGCATTTTGTAATGGGTATCCGCCCAGGTATCGGTGCGGCGTTTGTGACAAAGACCTACCGCAACACCTGTCCGGAAGAAGAATGGTACACGAGTCTCGCTCATGCAAACCGGAGCATCGGCAGTGTATTCAATTTCCATTTCCCGGAAGCGTTGTACTTTGAGTTCCCGATAAAGAACGGCTGGACGATGCAAATCGCAGGCGGCTGGTATCATATCAGCAACGGCAGCCTTGTACAACCCAACTCGGGGTATAACATTGTCTCCGGCGAGGTGAGTGCGAAGTGGGAGAGTGCAAGCCGTATCGGCAAGAGCGGGGGAAATGTTAAGCGGAGTAGGAGCCGCATAGAGAAACCGTACGAGATAGAGTTCGCATGGGCGGGTGGTGCGCGGCAGGTGTATTACAAGGACAGGAGTACTTTCTTTGCTTGCGAACTACAGGCGGCTGCCTATTGGCGTGCGCACAAGATATTCCGCCTCGGAGGCGGGGTAGATGTCTTCTACGACGGAGCATACATACAGCGGGAAACCGCCTTCAAAAAGACCTACTTAGCCGCAGCCGAAGAGAACGGCAGCGACTGTTGGCGGCTCGGTGTGAGCGTGCAACCGGAGTTCGTAGCAGGCAATTTCACGGCGGGATTCCATTTCGGTGTGTATCTTCTCGACCCGATAAAGAATCTGGAGACGTATGATGAAGTGGAAAAAAACAACGGGGAGCGTCTCCACAAAGGCATTTTCTACTCCTACGATATGCGTAAAGCAGGCAGCGCAGGCTATCCTGACGGCTGGCTATATACACAGATTGTGCTGCGTTACCGCCTGCCTTGGCATTTCTTTGTACAGGGAGCAATGAAAGCCCACATCACCAAAGTGGAGTTTGTTTCTTTGGGTATCGGTGCTTGGATATAACCCGTACTCCATTCATTCTCACGCCGGTCGTATGAGTTGGTCTTCGAGCAAGTAGATTTGTTCGAGGGGAATCCCGTGTTCCGAGAGGGCACGGCGGTCGGGGCGAAAGAGGGCAAAGAAGGCTTTGGCGGACTTGCAACGCACACGCGCCTCACGGTAGTTCTCATACGCCACCATACGGTCGCCACGCAGCAGGCAGCAATGCCCATAGTTGATGTAATCCGAAGGAGTGGCTTCGCCCGAGTAGATGCGTTTGACGAGCCACTCTTCGGCTTTGGAGAGGTCATCCCACATCATATCCATCTTTCCGATAGAGAGATAAGTGAGTTTCAGATGGTTCCACATCTTCTCATTGTCGCCCAACAATACGGAGCAGACCCAAGTGTCCGGAAGCAGGTTGACTATACCCACCATATATTCGTTCTCCGAAGACGGCATCCACGAGAGAATAGTCTCCTCCGTGTCCATTTTGGCATCGAACATCCCCATCAGGTCGCGTATGGCTTCGGGCATATTCTCTGCCTGTATATCTCCCGAAGCGATGAGTTCGCGCAGGTTCTGCTTGGTAGAGCGTATGATGGCGGCGAGCGTAGCGTATGCGCGGTCGCCATCGCCAATTGCCTCTACAAATGCGTTCTGTATGTCGGGGAAAAAATCGATGCGAATATCATAGTGGGCGAGGAGCAGGATAGAAGTTGCCATCGCCTGGTCGGACACGAGGACAATGTCCGAACCGATTGCCTCAATAAGGCTCAACATCGTACGGGCTGAGAAGCACTCACGCAGGTTTTTCCCTAACGAAGCCACTGCCATGAGGGCAACAGGGGTATGCTGTGTGTCGGTGTATATCCCGCTCAGCCATTGGTAATCCTCTTCTGACAAGCGCACACAGGAAGCGAAATAGCGCACCACGCTCTGCGGGTTCTCTGGGTTGAACGCACGCAAGTCGGGCGAGAGCCCCCGTTTCAGCCTGAGGTCGGCATAAATATCGTCCGCCAGGCGATAGGCTTCGCCCGTCAGTTTGTCAAGCAGCATTTCCCTATCCTCGGCGTCCGACACGAGGAAGTAGTCGAAGACCTGCTTGTAGTTCTTCTGTAACCGGTCTATCCGGTCGATGTATGTATCGTTGCCGAGTTCGAGTGCCCACGGGCGCAGGATAGCCAAGGCGTGGCAAATCATGCGCTCGCCCAATGCCCGTTCTATGGTATTTACCTGTTCTTCTATGTCCATCGTTGTCCCAATCTGCTATTCGGTTCGTGCCAAGTGTTCTGTCTGTTTATAATCCGTCCGCTATCATACTGTTGCAGACCGAGACGGCACGCTTCAGCTCGTCGTCGAAACGCAACTGATAGGCGGCTATTCCCCGTTGGTAGTAGTAGCGCAACACGATCTCACTGCCGAGGAACTGCTTTACTTCGTCTATGTTACGGTCTATTGCCTCACGGAAAGAGGGTTTAAGACGGGGTTGCAAGGCTTCGAGGGCGGCAATGGTTGCGGTGTCCAAGTCTTCGTAACGCGCCATCTCAAGCACATCGCGGAAGTACTTGCTCGTCTCCGTCTCGTAGGCGAAGTGCCGTGCATCCAAGAACTGACAGAAATCCTCTATATCGGCTGCCGAGAGCGTAAACTGTTCGGGAGCGGGGAGAGAGTCGTGCAAGCGATGGTAACGGGTGGCGTAGTCGAAGAACAGGTTCTGCGTGTAGAGCGTATAGCATATATCCACCTTTGCGCTGTCCGGAAGGACAATATCAGGAAGAATGCCGCCTGCCGTGTCCTTCTGCAACGCACGCCCTTTCTGACGCTCGGAGTAGTCAATGGCCTGGATACAGCGACCCGACGGGAGATAGTATTTGGAGGTGGTTACTTTGAGGTGTCCGTCATAGGCAATGGGGCGTACATTCTGTACCAGCCCTTTGCCGAAAGTGCGTTGCCCGATGAGCGTGGCACGGTGGAGGTCTTGAAGACTGCCGCTCAATATCTCGCTTGCCGAAGCGGAGTTCTTATCGACCAGCACCACCAACGGCAGGTCATGGAAGCGGGGGGAAGAAGTAGTGTAGTAGGAGCGGCACGCATTCTTGGTCTTGCCTTTGGTAGAAACGATCTCCGTCCCTTTGTCAACAAAGAGATTGACAATACTGACCGCCTCGTCCACAATACCGCCACCGTTCCCCCGCAAGTCGATAATGAGCGAGCGGATATGCTGCTTGAAGTAGAGGTCGTCCAGCACAAGGGCGAACTCACGGGCACAGTTCTCGGTGAACTCCGAGAGGGAGATATAGCCCACAGCGGCGGCAAGCGTATCGGCACGCAGCGCACAGGAGTAGTCTATCGGGTCGAGATGTATGTCTTCGCGCGGGAAACTCAATTCGAACGGTTGCTCCACCCCCTCACGACGCAAGCGGAGTGTGACGGTAGAGCCCGGCACACCACGGAGGTTGTTGCTCACTTCGGATACGCTCTGCCCCTCGGTGGATACGCCATCTACAGCGAGGATACGATCGCCCGCCAGTACACCGTTGCGCTGGGCAGGCTTTCCCTCGTAGGGATTGGCTATTATCGTGTAGCGCACTTTCTTGCCCTGCGCCACAGTGTCTTCCCGTTGTTGGATAACCGCCCCTATACCGCCGTACTTGCCGAGTGTCATCATGCGCAGGGCATCGTCCTTTTTCTTTGGGTAATATATCGTGTAGGGGTCTATTTTGCGGAGCATGGCGTTGATGGCAGTCTCCGTCAGGTCTTCGTAATTAAGCGTATCGACATAGTTCATGTCCAGTTGGCGCATCACATCGTTGTAGATAGTCAGTGCCTCGTGGATACGGGAGGTCTTCTGCTCGTTCACGGCACGGAGAGGCGCGGCAACGGGCAGGAGCAAGAGCAGCGGCAGCAAGGTGCGGCTTGCAGAGCGTGTAAACAGACGGAGCATGGTTATTTCAGGTGGTTAGGCACAAAGGCGGATACATCTTTGTTGTAGGAGTAGAGGTCGCGCACAAGGGTCGAGGAGATGTGGGCGTACTCGGGGCGGGTATAGAGGATAATGGTTTCTATGCCGCCGAGTTGTTTGTTTGCCTCTGCCATGTTGCGTTCGTACTCAAAGTCGGAAACGCAACGGATGCCGCGCAGGATAAAGTCGCAGCCCTGCTGGCGTGCAAAATCCACCGTCAGACAATCATAGATGACCACCCGTACACGAGGCTCGTCTTTGAATATCTTCTGTATGGCGACTTCGCGCTCGCGGATGGGGAAAGTCTCTTTCTTGGTGCTGTTGCGCCCTATGCCGATGACTATCTCGTCGAAGAGGTTGAGTCCACGAAGGACGATGTCGTAATGCCCAATCGTAAAGGGATCGAAACTCCCAGGAAATATGGCTTTTTTCATAGTGTTACTTGTTTGTAGAATTAGCCGACGCAGTCGTTGTCCCTACCGCCGTGGCAGCGGCTATTTCCGCCCGGGCGAGGGTAGCGTTCTTGCGGGGGTTGTCGTACATCTCGTAGAGTTTCCCGCGCAGGAAAGCCTCGTCCTTGTTTGGCAGGTCGATAAGCGCAAGACGACTCTCTATATACTTGTCAAAATCCGTGCCACGCTCGTAGAGTTCATACCCGAGATGGATATGCCGGTCTATCAACCGGCACACCACCTGTATCTGCTCGTTGCGGGGCAGCGTGCGCAAGGTGGGGTCTGCGGATAGAGCAGCCTCGAGTTCGTGATTGATACTCGGCGTCAGGCGATAGACTACCCTGCCCTTCTGCCCTTCGATACCGGTCTTCATCGAGAGAATATCATCGGCTTTGGTCTTGTGCCAGTAGGGGTTATCACGCTTGAGTTGCATCTCACGCGCCTTGAGGTAATCGCAAGGGTCGAACTCATACGTGATAGAGACGGGGCAGATATTGAGTTTGCATATTGCCTCAAAGAAGTCCGGGGCATCGATAGTCAGCATTTTGAGTACACCCGGTTGTGTAAGGTCATTGCCATCCTTGGCACGCCCTTCCCGTTGTGCCAGCCAGATGGACTTCCCTTTGGCACGCAGGTCGTTGATGTACTCGGAGAGCAGTTTGGCGTTCTCCAACTGCTGATGCACAGAGCCGTTACGTACCACGACGAAACTATGCAGGTAGCGCACGAGAGGTTCTATCCACCACCGTCCGAAGAGGTTGTTGCCTATGCCGATATAGGGGCGGATGAAATACCGTTTACGGAGCAGCATGGAGAGCCACGCCGAGTCCATACAGATGTCGCGGTGGTTGGTCATAAAGAACGCACCGTGACGAATGTCCTGTTCGATAGCCTTGCGATCGCCCAAGTACTTGAGTGTTACAGACTTTGTCGTCTTGCACTGCACTACACGCAAGGCAGGAAAGATAGTAAACCAGTCGGTTACAGCAAGCCACCCATTGTTGCGGTAGGCACGAATATGCTTGTATTTATCCACGGGGAGAGTCAATTTGCAATTTGTAATTGGTAATGTGTAATTAGTCCCATTAGGCTAATTAGACCTAATGATGATGCGTTTTTTTGAGGGAGGCGTTGGAAGAAGCCTTGTCCTATGTCCCGGTTTCCCCTCGCTTGGAGGGGGAAGGCGAGGTCTTGTCTACCGCCGGATACGCCTTGAGTGCGTCTTTGGCGGCTTCGCGGTAGGCAACCATCAGACCGCCGGTACCGAGCAGCGTGCCGCCGAAGTAGCGAACGACCACCACGAGGATATTGTCCAACCCACGGGCATCGATGGTGCGCAGGATAGGCAACCCCGCCGTACCATGCGGTTCTCCATCGTCTTTGGTGCGCCAGAGGTTCTCGCCCAAGCGGTAGGCATAGCAGACATGGCGTGCGTCATGGTATTTCTTCTTGTACCACGCAATACGCTGCTTGGCCTGCTCCTCGTCGGCAACAGGTTCGGCAAAGGCGAGGAACTTGCTTCCTCTGTCCTTATATAGCCCCTCCCACACGGGGAATTGCGAAGAAGTAGTCGGCATAATGGAATACAATCGTCGGTATCATTTCTAATTTGCGACAAAGGTACAACTTTTTCCGGATACACACAAGGGATATGGGGTGGTTATTGGTTGATTGGTTTATTAGTTTATTAGTTTATTGGTTTATTCGTTTATTGGTTTATTCGTTTATTAGTGATTAGGAAGTAGGAAGTAGGAAGTACAAATTAGGAATTGTAGGAATTGGCACATAAAAAAAGCCGTGGGTGGCACTATTGCGCCCCCACGGCTTTATCCAAACAACAAAGTCCGTTTATTTCACCTCTGCGCCGAGAGTATTATAGGTCTTGTCGCTTCTGAGGATAAGCACCTGCCCGTCACGAATCGTTTTCTGCGTCTGTACGCTTGCACCGATCGCATCATGCAGGGCAGAAGCGTCTTCGTTGATAGTGCCACTACCGCTCTTGCTGGTATAGGTAAGGGTGTAGCCGTTGCAGTTGACCGTACCGTTATTGACGAGTGTTGAGATAGCGGTGTTGGCGGTCAGGTTCCATACAGCACCGCTGTTGACCGTCACATTCGCTGTGTAGCCGCTGTCATACTTCACAATACCGCTGTACGAGCCATTCGAAAGCACAAGAGTACCTGTTGCACCATCGGTTGACCATTGGTCGTCGTCCATCACATACATCAGTATGCCGCTGGGCACGGTAACAGTGCAGTTGTCGAGTGTGCAAGTGGCGGTAACGCAGGTAGCCACCTCGAGCAGCGGTGCGCTTGTGTCGGTCATCGTAAGCGAAGTGCCAGTGATGGTCATTACAGGCGTAACACCCGAAGCGTCGCCAGACCCCGATTGCATCATCAGCAACCCGCGTTCGGAAGAGCCGCTTGTCATAGTGCAGTTGGTAAGGGTGATTGTGTTATCCCCTTCTATAACAGCTATCTCGCCTTTGGCAGATGTACCGGTGAGGTTCGACACGGTCATAGTGCCTGTCGAATAGACCACAGCGGACTTTGCCCCGTTGGCCGTTGCCGAACCGCCGTTCACCGTTACCGTACCTCCGCCACGGTCGGTGGCTATGGTCGATGAGGTGGCGCCATTGGTGGTAATATCCACATTGGAGGCATTGATGATACCCCCGAAAGTGGCATGCAGCCCGCGCGATACATTGCTGTTGTTGACGACGGTCAGCCCGTCCACCTCGACCGTTGCACCGTTGGTGGCAATGACGGCGTTGGCACCTTCCGAAGAACTGGTCACACTCCCCCCACTGACAATGATTTTAGCGTTGGCACCTGCCGTGGTACTCTCATAGTTGGACGAACTGGCGGCACCGGCATAGATAGTCGAGTTGTTGCCATAGAACGAGGAGTTGTCTCCGGTGCTGCCGCTGCCGGTCTTGGCAAAAGTGCAGTTGGTAAGCGTGAGCGTCCCTTTCGACACCTGCACCACATTGTAGTACTGCGTGCTGCAGGATAGTGTCTCGCCGGTCTTGGTTACGGTCGAGCCGTCCGAAAGCGAATAGGTTGCGCCTTGCGGATACTTGGACGATGTGTCGGCAGGCGGTTGCGCTGCCATGTTGAGTGCCGTAAGTACGGCTACAGACAAAAATACCTTTTTCTTCATAACGATATGATTTTTGTATTTTATATGTATTCCGGTCGTATTTTCCTGCAACAAGATTGCATTTTGCACGATTTTGCATCGTATTTTTATGCAAAAATGTATTACAGGAACACCGCAAATATATCAAGTTTATCCGACACGCCCAAACAAATCCGAGGAAAAAGCATTCTTTTCTTAACAACAGATAATTATTTAACAAGTAATCTGCGATGCGCAAGTGCATTCCGCCGACAAGATGGTAGCCGTAGTTTCCATTGAGCAACGCATTTTTTTTCAGTACGCACACAAATCTCTCTAATCTCCTTGTGAAGGATACCGGAACAGGGGGGGGGGGAAGAGAGAGAGCTTCCAAGGAAAAATGCAACACAAAAAGTGGAAGGGAACGCGAATGTTCCTTCGTTCAAAGTATGCGAACAGAAAATGGAACCTATTTTGTGGGAATATGGGTGCTTCAAGAG
>CAVFHY010000068.1:0-13080 GCA_963622445.1 Bacteroidaceae bacterium | reverse complement strand
CAGGCAGGCTTTGGGTTTCTCGCCATCGGTGGTGGTGTAGGTCGTGCCGTCGGCGAGGGTGTTCGTTGTGCCGTCCGTGAGTTGAATATACGCCGTCTTGTGCGGGTACGAGCCGTCCTCGTCGGCAGTCGTTCCTTTCTCGATGTCGATGGCAGGACCCGTCGGGTTGGTCAGCGTTAAGCCCGAGAGCGTGAGCAGAAATTTGTAGTCCGAGTAGATTTTGATGCTGCCGTCTGCGCACTCGCCCGAGAGGATATACTGTATCTTCTTTTTGGTGCTGACAATGACGACATCCGTGCCGTCAATCGTGACCGTTACATTCTTTGCCGTACCGGTCTGCTCCACGCCGCTCTTGCTCCATACGAGGGAGATTTGGGTCAGTTCGTCGCCCGTATAAGCGTCCCAGTTCTCGAGGAAATCGCCACCGTCATCGGGCAAGATGTCGAGGTCGGAAGGCTCGGAGGTGAGTGGCACGCTACTCCATGCGATGTCGAAATCGGCAAGGTCGGTGCTACCTATCACCGTGTCGCTACTTACTTCGCCGCCACTCGGGAAGGTGCCTCCTCCCGATTCGCTGCTGTTGTCTTCCGGTGTGTTGGTCTTGCACCCCACGAGTGCCACGACCAGTGTTGCTAAAAATAATACCTTTTTCATACCGTAATCGTTTTTGCTGAAATATAGTTGTTTTATTCGTGTTCGCTGCTTTTATTCGAAAATGTCGTTGCGGGATATACACCGTTCTTTAGTACAAAGTATGTACCAATATGATATTATTTTGCTGTAAAAATGTGCAAATAGTAAAATAAGTACACTTTTCTATAAGAATTTCATCTGCTTGTGTAAAACTATGCACAATATACATATTGTATATATGCATAAGTGTATGTTTTTTGTTTTTCTTCTGTTTCTCTTGTCGCTTTTGCGGCATAGGAAAACATTGTGTATTGTTCCCGCCAGTGGGTGTCGTGCCCTCGTCTATTACCCCGATTACGGATTCCGATACCCCGATTACCTATTGGCGTGCATCGGTCTTGGCTGAACGGAAGAAAGGGTGTACCTTTGCGCTATGAAAACAACCACGAATCGCAAACGCTTTTGTGCAGTGGGGTTAGCCCTCCTGCTTACTGCCGCTCTGCCTGCGCTATGCAAGGCACAAACACACGAACCAATAAGTACAAAAACAATGAATACAGAACAAAAAGCGTTGGTGGCGTTGGCTGCCAACGAGGCGACGGGCAACCTGACTGCCCTCTATGCCGCTGTGGATGTCGCCTTCGACTGCGGTTGGACTGTCAATCAACTCAAAGAGGCTTTTTTGCACCTTTACGCCTACACGGGTTTCCCCCGCTCGCTCAATGCGCAGGGCGTATTGCAGCAGGTGCTGAATGACCGTGCCACACAGGGCAAGGCGGTCGAGATAGGGCGGGACGCAACGCCCCTCCCCGCTGACTATGATGCTTTGCGCCAAGGGACTGTGGTGCAGACCGCACTTTGCGGTAGTGCCTACACTTACGCCTTTTGCCCCGCAGAGGACTATTTCCTTAAAGCACACCTGTTCGGAGACCTATTCGCCCGCGATGTACTGACCCCGCAAGCGCGTGAACTGCTGACCGTCAGCGCGTTAGCTGCTATGGAGGGCACTGACCCACAACTCCGTTCTCATTGTGCGATAGCCGTCCGGGCTGGTGTGCCGGAGGAGGTGGTCACCGAGGCGGTGTTGTTGGCACGCACGATAGGCAGTCGTGCTCGCCTGCTTTTTGCCATCGGCGAGCCGAACACCGCCTATGCCGCCTATTTCCAAGGGCAGTCCTACTTGGCTCCATTGGGCGGAGAGAAACACCCCGTGAGCAATGTTACCTTCGAACCCGCATGCCGCAACAACTGGCATATCCACCACGATGCCCGTCAGATACTGATTTGCGTAGCGGGCGAGGGCTGGTACCAAGAGGGGGGTAAACCGGCACAACGCCTCCGTGCGGGTGATGTGGTGGATATCCCCGTAGGCGTGAAGCACTGGCATGGTGCCACCCGCGACAGTTGGTTTCAACATGTCGTATTCCACATCCCCGTCACCCCTCTCGATGGCGATACCAAGACGGGCAACGAGTGGCTCTCCCCCGTAACCGACGAGGAATACAACCGCCTGCCATAATACAACATACCCTCCGTAAATAGTACGCCCTCCATTGAGATTGACTCAATAGAGGGCGTCGTTTCGTATCCTGTATAGTTTCCGCAGGTTGGCGTGTAGGCAACACCTTATTCCTCAGTCTGCAGATAATGCAGCAGGTGTGTCATGTCGGGGAAGATAAGGTCTGCACCTTCTGCCGCCAATACGGTGTCGTCGAGTGGTCCTGTATTGACCGCGATAGTGAACAATCCCGCTGCTTTTCCTGCCCGTACACCGAGCGGTGCATTCTCTATGACGCAGCATGCCTCGAGCGGCAACCCGCTGCGTTCCCATGCCTTGCGATAGGGTTCTGCATCGGGCTTCCCGTGTACTACATCGTATGCCGTAATCATTCGCTCACGGCTGAAGATATGCGGGAATACCTCGTCGAGGTGGTCGAAAAGGCTTTGTTGACCCGACCCCGTAACAATCCAGATTTGTGCATTTCGTGCGTGCAAGTATTGCAACACCTTGTCCACATCTTTCATCGGGAGGGCACCGCCCTTTGCCTGAAAGAGGTCGGACTTCTCCTTATAGATAGCCCGTATTTCCTCTTCGTCGGGCGTGCGGTCGGCGTAGAGGCGTATCGCCTCTTGGATTACATCCTGCCCGGTACGCCCCTCGTTGATGTAGCAGTCCTTTGCCGAGAAAGGCAAGCCGTGGGCAGTCATCACCTCTTCCCACGCTGCCGCATGATTGGGCATGCTGTCGAACAGCACCCCGTCCATATCAAAAAAGAAACCTTGTTTCATAAACAGTCTAATATCTAACTTTCGACAGCACTGTTGTGCTAATTTCTCTCCCCGAATATCTTGCTTCCTACGCGCACCATGGTACTGCCTGCCTCTACGGCGAGCGGATAGTCCTCGCTCATGCCCATGCTCAGCACTGTCCACTCGGGGTGTGAGGCATAGAGTGTATGCAGCGTGTCGAAGCAGCGGTGTATCTCCTGTGTATCGTCGGTGTGGGTCGCCATTCCCATGATTCCCTGTACACGGATATGGGACATACTGGCGAGTACTCCGCTTTCGAGCAACGCTTCCAACTCCGTTGGGGCAAAGCCGCTCTTGCTCTCCTCGCGGGCAACATGTACTTCGAGCAGTACAGAAACGGTGCGGTCAATACGCGCTGCCTCCCGCTCTATTGTCTCGAGCAGGCGTAGGCTGTCCACGCTCTGTATCAGATAGACAAACGGCACGAGCGCACGCACTTTGTTGGTTTGCAGGTGCCCGATAAAGTGCCAACGAATATCCTTGGGCAGGGCGGCTTGCTTGCGCACCACCTCCTGCACATGGCTCTCTCCGAAATCCCGTTCGCCGGCGGCGTATGCTTCTTCAATACACGCCTCGGGGTGGTACTTGCTCACGCAAATCAACTGCACCTCGGGCGGCAGCGTCGCGCGAATAGTAGCAATATGTGCGGCAATCTCAGACACTTACTCGGCTTTTACGGCATTTGTGGCGTGGAGGAAATCCATTATCGGCGATTTGGCAATAGAGATAATCTCGCAGTCGTAACTGTCGGTGCGCTTCTTGAGGTCGTTGAGAGCCTCGTCCAGCTCGCTTGCCTGAATGAGCATACTGACTGCTTTGCGCTTCTCCTTGTCGTCCTCGACGGTTATCATCTCCACGCGTGCTTTGTACCAGTATTCGCCTTGCGGATTCTCGAATATCTCGGCATACTGCACTTTCTTGCATGAGGGTACTTCCGACTCGCCGAAGATGAACGCCTTGATGTCGTCCATCAACCGGTTCTCTGCATCGGCGCAGTTGATGGCCTCCACCAAGTAGGTTTCTTTTACATTGCGGGGATTGTCCTCGCCGGTCTGCCGTTGATAATGTACTTTTACTTCGTATAGTATCATGATGTTGTGTAGTTTATGTTAGTTACCGTAGTTTGTGTTGTTATAGTTCGAGTAAGTGAACGAGGTCTGTGGCAGAGAGTTTGCTGCTCGGCATAGCACGCAGGCTGCCCGACCAGTAGAGCAATGGGGCGTTGGGTTGCGAATCTATCACGCCGTCGGCTGGTCGCTGCTCGCTGTGCATAAGTTGCCATCCGGGTTGCAGCGTGAAGAATACATCGCCTACCGAACGCTTCGTGAGCGACGATTGATAGAACGGGTGGAGCAGTGCCTCGTTCTGTGGGTATGCCCACTGTACGCCCTCGAAGTCCATTAGGAAGTTCGCTACTTGTCGCTGGATGGTCTCTAACGAGAGGCGCTTCTGTTCGATAAGCGTGCGGTTGAGGAAGATAGACTGCCCAAAACCGCCGTCTACCCAACGCTCATGCCCGTAGATAGCCATAAGGTAGGTGCTTGTCAGTGCAGCCGCTTGGTCTACATTGAATGGTTGTATAGGCAGGTTTGCCCGCTCCATTGCCTCACGGCTGGTGCCTAAGACAGGTCGCCCCACCAGCAGCAACTCATAGTTCTCCCGCCCGATACGCTTGTCCAACTGCTCCATAAGAAACCCCAAATCTTGATTAAGCCAAAGGTAGATGTCTTCTTGCTCTGCCGATTCTATCTGGTCAGCGTGCGCCTGCGGGGTCAGTGTGGTCAGTTCGAGTAGCAGCAGGTCGGGCGTAGCGTCCGTACCCATCTGCTCTGCTTTTTGGATTGCGAGTGCCAACTCCACTACGAGGGTGTTTGCTGCGGGTGAGCGGTACAGTATTTTCTCCGAGGCATAGGAAAAACTCTTCTTTCGCTCGCGGTCGGTAGGGCAGTTGTACATCGCTATATCCATACGGGGTGTCCAGATACGGTGTGCCACCTCGGAGAAACGCCCGTTGGTGTTCTGCTCGTCGGCTATGCTGGGCAGTCCGCCTTGGTAGTACGAGGTGGTCGCCCAGTGCATTTCGGTGGTGTCTATCCAGCAACAGGCGTTGGCAGCGTGCCCTGCCAGCAAGACTGTCGTCTCGGGGCAGATACCGACTGCATAGAGTTTGGCTTTCTCACCGTAGCGGATACGCATCTTGTCGGTCATGGTGGGCGAGAGAAGCGCACGGGGCGAGAATTGCGCCTTTGTTCCAATGCCCTGTACATTGGGGTCGGCGAGCAGCGCAGTGGCTTCACGGGTGCGGCGCTGATAGTAGTAGTCGCCTGCATAGCCGTGTTCCGTAGGTGTAGTGCCCGTCATGAGTGTGGCGGTCGTCTCGTTGCCGCCGTATACGAGGTGCGGAAAGTCCACCGTGGTTTGGAATGCCTCTTCGCTAAGTGTACGCAGTCCGCCTTTGCCCCAATACGGGCGCAGGAGTGAGAGGCTCTGTTCGCTCATGCCGTCTACCACCGCCACCACCGTCAGGTGTGGGGCAGCCGAAGCACTCCATGCAGTGAACAGAACAACGAGCGTAAACACCACCCGGCGTAGGTTCGGGCGAATCAACGAAGAATATAAAGCAGTCTGGTACATGCGTGTATAACAGGAATGATGAGAAGTCGCCACCCAAAGCCGACAAGCGGGTGCAGCGAAAAGAATGTCAGGAAGCCGACGAGCAGCAGCACAACGAGATAGACCACGCCCAGCAGTACATCCACGCCCCACGAGAGTTTGCCCCTACGACGGTCGAAGATGCTCAACCCCAACATCAGCAGTGCGAATAGCCCTACTCCGAAATACCAAGAGGCATACCAAGGCACCGGCGCAATCTCAAACGGGCGGACGGCACTCTGGCACACTAACGGCGTACCATCGGCGGTCGTGGCGGCGTCCATATAGTACATCAGTTCTTCGGGTAGGAAGAGCCGCTGTTCCCCGTGCATAAGGCGGTCGGCACGCGGTCCGAAGAGCAGGTTTATCCCGAAGTTCGCCCACGAAGAAGGGCGGGTATAGTGGCGCAGGAAACACCGATAGGTCCGCCCCTCCGCTCCTGTGTAGGTTGAGCGAATGCTGTCGCCCACTGCCTGTTTGATGAGGTAATAGGGGCGGGTGGCGCAGTTGTCGAATACAAAGTTATAGAGATAATAGCGGTTCTCGGGGCGGTAGTTCTCCACGAGCGCATCGAAGAGGCGTTCTTTCTGCGCCTGCGTGAGGTTCAGCCGCTGCTCTACAATCGTGCGGTGCTGGTAGGCATAACTCCATTGGAAATCGTTCCAGGTTTCGATGCCTAATTGATAGTAGGTCTCGCCCCGCATAAACTTCCAATAGAAATGATCGGTATGGAAATCGAAGATGCCGTAGTTGAAGACGATATCCAATCCGTTCTCAGGGTCTGCCACACGCACAGCGGTATGCCCGTAGCGGGCGTATAGTTCTTTCCCGGGGCCGCAAGTAAGCAGCGATATTCCCGCCTGCTCGCTGAGCGGTTGCGCAGAGAGAGAGACCGCACAGAGCAGTCCCCATAGCAGCGACAAGAGTTTAGTGCGCATAGTAGAGAACGAGATTAGGCAAAAAAGTACAGAGCAGCCCCATAAGAAAGCCTGCCACTACTTGCAGCGAGGTGTGTGCCTCGGTATAGAGACGGGCGTACATCAGCAGCAGTGCGGCAGTGAGCAGGGTAACTACGAGCCATATCGGGGGCATCGTCCCCACCGAGAGACAGTAACTCATTACGCCTCCTATCAGTCCGCCGAAGCCGCTCAAGTGGGCTGAAATCTTCCAACGGAAATTAATTAGCAGCACAGCGAGCAGGGCAACCGTAGCCCCTGCTGCGGAGAGCGAGATAGCGAGCGGTACATGCAGGCGGAAGAGCAGCACGCACCAGAACCCGAAGCAGAACAGTGTGTAGAAATAGGGCGTAGTGCGTTCTCGGGCATCGGTGATATAGAGGTCTTTGATGTGCTTCGTGCGCATAAGTACGAGGATAGAGGTCAAGGGGATAAAGCAGGTAATGACAAAGGTGCTGCCTATGCATACCCACCACCATACGGCGGGCAGCATACCCCGTTCGCACGAGAACGCAATGCAGAAGAATAGCATACCGTAGGTCGGAATGAACAAGGGATAGAGCAGTATGCTCCATGTCTGCGCCAATATATGTAATATTCTCTGCATAAACTGAACTTATTAACCCTTTCGACCACACCTGAACCAATCAACAATCATTTTACCACCGACCGGCGCAGTCGTGCCACGGGAATGCCCAATTGCTCACGATACTTGGCTATGGTGCGGCGGGCAATGACATAGCCGTGTACGCTGAGTATCTCCACGAGGCGGTCGTCGTTCAGCGGCTGCGTCTTGTCCTCGTTGTTGATTATTTCTTGGAGGATATGTTTTATCTCGCGTGTTGATACCTCTTCGCCCTGCGAGTTGGTCATCGACTCAGAGAAAAAGTACTTCAGTGGGTAGATGCCGAACTGTGTCTGCACATATTTGCTGTTGCTCACACGCGAAATAGTGCTCACATCGTAGCCCGTCTTGTTGGCTATGTCTTGCAGAATCATCGGTCGGAGCAGTGTCTCATCGCCCTCTATGAAGAAGTCGTTCTGGAACTGCAGTATCGCCGTCATCGTGCGGGTGAGCGTCTCGTTACGCTGCCGGATTGCATCGATGAACCAGCGGGCAGCATCTATCTTGTTGCGGATAAAACGCACTGCCTCTTTCGATGCGGGTGTCATCTTGCCCTTAGTGTATTGCTGTAGCATGTCGCTGTATTCGTGGCTGACATGCAGTTCGGGTATGTCGCCCGTGTTGAGTGTCAGTATCAGTTCGCCGTCTCGGTTCTCGACAAAGAAATCGGGAATAATGACGGAGCGTTGCGTCTCGTATATATTGCCCGTAAAAGCATTGGCGGGCTTTTGGTTCAGGCGCAGTATCTCGTCCACTGCCGCCTTGAATTCCTCTTCCGTTACGCCCAACCGCTGCATCACCTTGTCGAAATGGTGCTTGCTGAACGGGTCGAAATAGTTCTCCAGTATCTTGATGGCCAGTGCTACGGCAGGCGTGTTCGTCTTGCGACGCAACTGTGTCAAGAGGCACTCTTGCAGGTTGGCTGCGGCTACTCCTGGCGGGTCGAACTGTTTGATCTGGTTTACGATGTCGGTCATCTCTTCGTCCGTCACGGTCAGCCCTTCTTGAAAACTCAGGTCGTCCACCAGTTGCTCTATCGTGCGGCGCAGGTAACCGTCGTCGTCTATGTTGCCAAGTACCCATTTGGCGATGTGACGCTGCGGCTTGGTCATCTTGGTGAGGTAGATCTGTGCCTTGAGTTCTTCCGTGAAACTTGTCCCCCCCGAGAAAGCAATGTCCTGCCCGTCGGTCTCGGGCATACCGTTGTTGGAGCGCAGCATATATTCGGGCGTCTCATCGTCGTTCACATACTGGTCGTAGTTAAACTCGTCGTTCTGCAGCGGGTCTTCGTTTGCCCGCTCGTCCGTGTCATAGTCTGCGTTGTCGTTGTTGTAGTCGTTCGTGCCGTATTCGTCCTCCTCGTTGTATTCTTCAGCGGCGTTGGTATCGATGTCGTGTCCCTCTTCGAGGGCGGGATTCTCCTGCAACTCCTCGTTGATGCGCTGTGGCAGTTCGACAGACGGCAGTTCGAGCATGCGTATCACCTGTATCTGGGTAGGCGATAGTTTCGTCTGCAGTTTCTGCTGTTGTGTGAGCGATAGGGACGATGACATAGTCGGTGGGCGATTGGTGAATACCTGATTGGTCAGGCGGATAGTTGGGTTACGAGTTCGAGCAGGGTGGTCGTGATATACGCCAACTGCTCTTCGTCGAGTTCGGTGTGCATCGGCAGCGACAGCACGCACTCAGCGAGACGCTCGGCAGCAGGAAAATCTCCTGCCTTGTAGCGCGGGTCTTGGTATGCCTTCTGCAGGTGGAGCGGCACGGGGTAATAGACCATGGCGGGTATGCCTTTTTCTGCCAATGTTTCGCGCAGCGCATTTCTGTCAATACCTACGAGACGCAGGGTATATTGGTGATAGACATGCGTGGCGTGCGGCTCGTGTTCGGGGAGCAGGATATGCTCGTTGCCTGCTATGGCTTGGTCGTAGTAGGCGGCTGCTTTCTGTCGTGCAGCGATATACTCGTCGAGGTGCGGCAGTTTGGCGTCCAATACGGCGGCTTGAATGCTGTCGAGGCGGGAGTTCACGCCTATCATGTCGTGGTGGTAGCGTACTACCATACCGTGGTTGGCAATCGCCCGCATGCGTGCCGCCAGTTCGTCATCGTTGGTGAAGATAGCCCCTCCATCGCCGTAGCAGCCGAGGTTCTTCGAGGGGAAGAAACTGGTGCAGCCGATGTTGCCTATCGTGCCTGCCTGTCGGGTGGTTCCGTCCTTGAATGTGTACTTAGCCCCAATGGCTTGGCAGGCGTCTTCTACTACATAGAGGTGGTGTTCACGGGCAATCGCCATCAGTTCTTCCATGTTGGCGCATTGTCCGAAGAGGTGTACCGGCACAATGGCTTTTGTCTTGGGTGTAATGGCTTTGCGTACCGATTCGGCAGACATGTTCATCGTTGCCCAATCCACATCCACTACCACGGGTGTCAGCCCGAGCAGGGCGGCTACTTCGGCAGTGGCGATAAAAGTAAAGGTCGGTGTAATGACCTCGTCGCCCCGCTGCAATCCCAGTCCCATCAGCGCAATCAGCAGGGCGTCTGTCCCGTTGCCCACGGTGATGACATGTTTTGCTCCTGTGTATGCTTCGAGGTGGTGTTGAAAGTCCGTAACTTTCTGCCCTTTGACAAACGCTGCCGAGTCGAGTACCTCTTGAATACCGCTGTCTATGTCGTTTTTGATGTGTTGGTACTGCGTCTGCAGGTCTACCATTTGTATCTTCTTCATTGCTGTTATGGTTTTTCGATAATGAACTCTACCTCATTGGGATAGACGCGTGCGCTGGTTATGTAGGGGTTTGTGTAGGCAATGTGTACGCCCAGTTGATTCGCTTTGTCGCCAGTGGGGTAGGTGCAATAGACACGCACATCCCGCTCTGTTACCTCTGCAAAGTGGCTGATGCCGACCCGTATGGTTGCCTCTACTTGGTGGGGAAAGAGGCGCACATGCTCGTCTGCAGGAACACCCTCTATATGGAGCGGCAGCACAAAGGCTTTCTCCGTGAAACGCTCGCTTACTACCTGCAGTGTCACGCTGTCGGTGGCAAGTCGTATCCCTTTCGGGGCGTGCAGTGCCAAGCGTTGCAGCACAGTGTCTTTTATTTGTGTCAGCACCGCTGTGTCGGTTTCTATTTGTTGGATAGCGGCTATCTGCTCTTTCTTTCCGTAGATACGGACGGTGGTCTGCAGCAGTTTGGGCGTGCCGACGAGTTGGTATTCCGCAGCGGGGGTCAGTACGCCCTCCCATACGATAGGTACGCTCCGTTCCTGTTGGCGATAGTAGTCGCAGACGATCTCTTCGGGTGCTACTTGTACGAGTTTGCTCGTTCCTTGCAGCATGTCGGTCACGCTGCGGCGCAGCACATCCGACGAGATGCGTATCGTGCCCTCATTGCCTTTTACATGGTTGCTGAGGTCGATACTCAGGTGCAACGGATTGGCTTGGTAGGCACGCAGGCGCATACCCGCATCGCGTATCTCCACCCGCAGGGCAGTAGGCAGTCCGTTGCCTTGCAGCCCTACCTCTTCGGGAATACCCGTGTAGGATACCCGTACGCTGATAGTAGCGTTGCGCACCGACTGCATGGCATGCCCGTACCATAGCCCTGTGGCAAGCAGCACGAAAAAGAGGAAGGTCAGTACATCCCTCCAGTCGATCTTGCGAACGGCTAACACGCAGTCCGCACATACCCTATAGAAACGGTTGGTACTCGTAGTGGAAACGGTGGGTGCTTGTGGCGACTACGGATTATTTCTCGTCTTTGGTCGGCAGTTCTTTCTTTTTCTCTTCTTTCGGGGCTTCGGTTGCCTCGGCAAAGACGCTGTCCTTTGATACCTTGATGGTTACATCTTTGGCAATGGTGATGATGAAAGCGTTCTCCTGTACCTCTTTAATCTCGCCATAGATACCGCCTGCAGTTACCACTTTGTCGCCTTTCTTCATGGCGTCGCGTTGTTTCTGGAGTTCTTTTTGTTTCTTGGTCTGCGGACGGATCATGAAGAAATAGAATACGACGAAGATAAGAATCATCATAACCCAAAACGACCATTGGCTGCCTGCCATTCCTTGTGCTGCGGCAGCGTCTGCCTGCAGTAGAATAAAATTCAATTTCATATAGATAACTAAGAATTAATAATTAACAATTAACAATTAACAATTAACATCATACTATATTTTGTTGTGCGTCTGCTCGTTGTTGCGTTCCTGTGGGCGTGGCATTACTCTCGCAGTGTTACGGCTTTGAGCAGGGTGTTGTTACGCTTCTTCTCCGAGACTATCTCGTTCAGCACACCGTTGATGAATAGGTAACTCTTGTCGCCTGAGTACTCTTTGCTCAGTTCAATATACTCGTTGAACGACACTTCGAGGGCTATATTGGGGAAATGCAAAATCTCTGCCAAAGCCTCTTCGAGCAGGATTCTGTCCATGTAGGCAATACGGTCTGCCTCCCAGTTCTTTAGGTGCGAGTTGATGAGTTGCTCGTATTCTTCGTGTCCGTCCAGTGCGTACCGTAGCAGGTCGCAGCCGAAGCGGTGTTCTTCTTCGCTATCGAACATCTCGAGTAGTGGTGTCTCGGCGTCGCTTATCTCCTCAAAGCGCTTGAGTGTTTTTGGGATATAACTGAGTACCATGTCGAGGTCTGTTGTCCAGTTTGCGTGGTCGAGTGTTATTTCCAACTCTTCCAATGCCTCTTGGAATGCCTCGCATGTGGGGATGATGGTGCTGAATATCTTGCGCCAGATGCGTTTGTCGTCCTCGTAGGTGCAGTCGGGTGCAGCCATATATTCTTCGTAGAATGGGCTGTTCAGCAGTTGCTTATAGACAGCCACCACGCCGCTCATGCCAGTGTTCCAGTCGAGACCATTGGCGTCTATATAGTTCCTCAGTGTACGGTTCTCGTAGAGTTGGGCAGCGAGTCTGTTTTGTACAAAGCGGCGGTTGGGTACATAGTTGGTGTGTGTTACCTTGGCTTTCTGTTCGGCTTGTTGTATCTGTTCTTCGGCAAAGGCGGTCAGTATATTGACCATGTCGAGCAGCAGCATATAGAGGTCGTAGGTGTCTGCGAAACTTTTGTTGAGTTCTTTCTCGGCGGTCAGTCGGTTTTTGCCTCCTGTTTTGTAGAAGGCAAAGAGAGTTTGCAGTACGCGTGTTCGTACGAGGGTTCTGTTAATCATTGGGTTATGGTTGCTATTTTCTTGTTTTTGTACCTTTTGTCGGCGGAAGAATGTGAGGACATAGTATTCCCTTTCTCCCAAAATTACCTGCAAAATTACACATAAATTTTGTACTATGCAAAAAAAGCACTAATTTTGCGCTGGATTATTTCAAACAACCTCTTTTCCCGACAGTCGGATAGGGGCTGTCCCGAATAACCGATATTGGGAACAATCTGTTGGGACTATTTCAAAACAACTATTATATCAAGAGATGGAAAATCGTAGATTTGAAGATCGTAGGGAGCCGGAGATTGTGTACTCTCGTTCCATTAAGGCGGGTAAGCGTATTTACTACTTGGATGTGCGTAAAGCGCGTAATGAGGATTTGTATCTGTGCATTACCGAGAGTAAGAAGCGGGCAGCCGGTGAGGCAGAGGTGCCGCAATTCGAGAAGCATAAGTTGTTCCTCTATAAGGAGGATTTTGCGCACTTTACCGAGGGGCTGCAAGATGTCATCAACTATGTGCAGGATAAGTTAGGTACTATCGAGGAGCGTCCGGAGTGGACACCCGAGCAGCCGCATGACGAGGCATCTGCTTCCGCAGCAGAGGCGACCGAAGCGGCGGAACCAGCCGAAGAGCCAAAGAAGAAAGGCTTGTTCGGTTTCCTAAAGTAAGCCCAAGAGAAACAGCAATAATCCATAGCAAACAGAGAATACTGCTGTAAACGAAACAAGAACAATCAACAGCA
>CAVFHY010000067.1:0-13480 GCA_963622445.1 Bacteroidaceae bacterium | reverse complement strand
CTTCCTGCCGTCTGCTGGAGGTCTATATGGATCCGGAGTTGTTAGGGTAGGTGGATGTTTTTAAGAAATCTATACTGCCCAAAGGTTTCCTCTATACTGTCTATCCCTCCTAAATCATAGTCTTGCAAGAATTCCATTCTATGCTGTTCCCCGTCTCTAAGGGGTAAAGGGAAGTCGTGGTTTTTAAGTCCTGAGTATTTCTCCGAGCGGCACCATTACGAACTCGCGCTCCTGCATGAGCGGGTGGGGAAGGGTCAGTTCCTCTGTCGCGCAATGTACGCTTATGCCGTCGGCGGTGTAGTAGAGTAGCAGGTCTATGTCTATGGTGCGGTCTGCATAGTGTCCGCTTACGCTCTTGTGCGTGCGTCCCATGTCTCGCTCTATCGCCTGCGTAGCGTGCAGCAGTTCGGTGGGCGAGTAGGGCGTGTCGAGTGCCAGACAGATATTGCAGAAGTCGTTCGCTGATGCAAACCCCCACGGGGTGGAGTAGTAATAGCCCGAGCAAGCCACCACTTTTCCCGCTCGCTCGGCGAGCAATGCCACGGCTTGCTGCAGGTACGCCTCTCGGTCGCCGAGGTTCGAACCTAACGAAAGATAAGACCGCCCCACATAAGGGACGGTCAAATCGAATGGTGCTATGTGGTCAAAGGACGGCATAGTCTGTTAGTCTGCTATCTCTTCCGCGGCCTCTGCTGTGGCGGAAGTAACGATATTGAACAACTTGTTCGACCCTTGTACGAACGGCTTGTAGAGCAACGAATGTTGTACAATCTCTGCCTGTCCGATGCAATGGAACTGCTGGTCGATTCGGTTACAGAGGAACACAACCACCAACACCACCAATGCCCATTTGGCTACGCCGAACAGCCCACCGCCCAAGCGGTTGAGAAAGCCGAGATGAATGGCTTTTAGCAGTTTCGACAGCCCTCGCCCGAGCAGGTTCAGCACAATGGCTATACCCAAGAATAGCAGTGTATAGGCCACCACATCGCATACGCCTGCCGGCCACTGTGTCTGGTGGAGTATCCACACGGAGAAGCCTACGCCCAACAGACGCGCACCCACCACGCCCGCAACCACTGCCACAATGGCAATGAGTTCGGTGATGAGCCCTCGCATCAGTCCTCGTACCAATCCGACGAGCAACGGCAACAGCAGCAAAGCGTCTAACCAATTCATGTACTCGTGCAGCCGATGGTTATTTGGCAGTAGTGTATTCCAACGGAATCCAAACAGAACCGTCGTTCTTGTTGGTCATCACGATGTCGTCTATAATACTGCTTCCGCCGATGTAGATATTGCGCGGTGTGATAGACCAGTCGTATTGGTCGTGGTCGTAGCCTGCATTGTCACGGAACTGCCCGAGAATACCCGTTATAGTACCTACATAGTTCGGGCAGTTGGCTACACCCGTCGAGTCTGCACCGGGGATATAGAAGCGCGCGAACTTGCTGTACTCCGAGTTGCTCACCAGCGTGTTATTGGTGCCGTCGGTAATCACACGGCTCTGCGGATAGCCCACATTCTCTGTCGTAGGAGCAAACACATTGGCGTAGGTATCCTCTTCGGGGTCGCCCGTCGTGCAGGCAGTAAAGGTTCCGTTGTACTCGTAGTTACCCGTGAACCATACATCTTTCAGAACAACCAGACGCCCATCCATAGTGCGCATCTCGTTCTCATTTGTCAGATTGATGAAGTCCGTGATTTTAATGGTGTCGTACTGCAGTTTCGATTGGTCGGGTACGCCTATCAGCGTTACGGCATTGCGGAATATGCTGCTCGGAATACGCCCGGGAGCCCAGCCTATTTTTTGGCTGGCGTTCTGTGCATAGATATTGTTGTTGTAGGCAGGTACGCAGAGTTGCGGCTGGTCGCCGTAGCGCCCTATGCTCAGACCGTTGCAGCGAATGAGTATCTCTTGACCGATTTGGTAAGTACCGCTTGCCGAACCTATATCTACCGAGATACGCAGGTTCTGCTGCTTGCCGTCCACCACTTGTTGGATGACCATCGACTTGTAGTAGTTGCCTCCGTAGTCGTCGGTCGAGATACGCCCACGGATATAGATACCTATCGTGTCCGTTGGGATGGTGTCGATAGCAAACAGGTAGATCCCGTCAATACCATTCGTTGCACGGCTGCGGTATTGCGATGTATCGCTCCAGAAGTTGCCCACCTCCGTCATAAAGGTAGCGACAAACTCATTGAGTGTATAGACTTTGTACGCCGTCTCGCGGGTCTGTATCAGGCTGTCGATGTTGGTCGTCTTCTTGAATACATCGTCTTCGGTGAGTGCCTTAGGCGAGCAGGAAGACAATGCGCCGCTCATCGCTACGGCTGCTATGGCTGTATAGAAAATTGATTTGCGTTGCATACTGATTTAGAATTTATAGGTTACACTCAAGAAGAAGTTCATGCCCCATGCGTAGTAGTATTTGCTCGGGAACTTCCATGCGTTGGGTGATATAACGGAGTTCTCGCTGTCATCTACGCCCTGACGCGTATAGCGGGGCAGACGCGCCTGCTGATAACCGCCCGTCTTGAAGTGGGTGTTGTTGGTCAGGTTGGTGATAGAGAGGTTGATAGAGAGCGACTGACGGTTCTGCAGGTAAATCAGTTTGCCTACGCTGGCGTCAATCAAGAAACGGTTGAGCGGGTTGGTTGCCACAAGCGACTCCTGCTCCGAGAGAATGCTGTACGGGTAGCGCAATACGGGCACACCGTTCTTGTCCAACACCGCATTGGTCGGGAATGAACCGTCGCCCATCGATGCAGCTGCCTTGCCGTCAGTGGTCTCAATAGCATTGGCGTAAGAGTCACCATACCAGCCGTTGACAGGCGTACCGTCGGCACGCACACCGGTGAATAGGCCTTTCATACGGCGCGAGGGGGCTACATCAAGATAGTTCCAGTCGTAGTAACTAACCGTAATGTCGGCAAACCACATCTTCGGATGGAAGAACGAGAGTTTGAGGCTGGTGTTCACTTGCGGGCCGCTTGATACACGGAGTCCCTTGAGCAGTACTTCGTCGCTCACCTCGAATACCGATTTGCCGTTGATGTCCTCTGCCAGTGCCATACCGTTCTCTGCCGAGGTGATGGCCATCGCATTGGTCGTATAGCGGTAGCTGCCTACGCTGGCAGCACCGGTCAGCGTGAAATAGGTGCCGAGTTTGACGGCTGCGGCTGCCTCTACACCATAGTGGCGACGCCCAATGCCCGTCAGTGCTTGGTTGACAAAGGTGCGTGCCTCATCGTCGTAGTAGCCGTTCAGTTCGCTTCCGTCCCAGAACTGGGTGTAGAAGCCCGTGATACGACCACGCACAATCGGATAGTTGAACTCATACGAAATATCGCCGCCTGCGACCTTCTCGCTTGCTGCATAGAAGTCGGAGAGCGATTTTGCATTGTCGTGTGTATAGATAGGTGCAATCACACGGTCGTGAATACGCTGTGAGATATAAGCATTGCGAGCCAACGGCGCACGGGTTTCAGCCAGTGCGTTCAGTTTCAGTTGGTTGCGTCCGTTGATTTTGTAGGTAGCCCCTATTTTGAAGCCCGGGTCAACAAAGTCGTGCGATTCGCCGAGATAGGTCGTACCTGCATGGAGGGTGCCGTTTGCCGCTTGGGCGATGATGTCTTGGGCTTGGCTGCCGAGATACAACTCCGCGTCCTGCGGGTTGAGTTGTGCCAGATACCATGCACGACCGTTAATCATGTTCGTGGTACGCTGCATCGACGAGTAGGTCAGTTGCAGGGCATAGTAGAAGTCCACTTCGTTGAAGTTCCATTCGTTCTGTGCCCAAATTTTGGCTGTTCCTATATTGATACGGTAGTCGTAACCAAAGCGGTCGCCCGTATGGATGACATCGTTGTAGTCGGAGGCAATGTCGTTTTTCTTCACATTGGCAATGTCCGTCTGCGACAGACCGGCGTTGGTAGCCAACTCCTTGATATCACGGTCGGCGAACGGGTCTACATCTATCCACTGGTTGGCACCGAGAAGGTCGTCCATGGTCTTGTAGTGTACACCCTGCGAGAACTTGCCCTCCAAGCCGGCAGTTATCTTCAGGTGCTCGAACTGTGTATTCACATAGTTGACATTCGCCATCGACTCCTGTATGTCGTTGTGGCGACGCTCGAGAATATAGCGAGCCGCTCCGTCCGGGTTGTTGTAGTTGTTGGCTATGTTCGATGCATAGATGTTGTCCCAGTCAATCTGTGTGGTCTTGCTGTCGCGCGACTGCCATAGGTCAACCAGGTCGTTGTACTGCTTGGCGTTGATACTCGGGCCGATGATATTGCCGTCGTGGGCAATCGTCCCTGTCCCCATACCGATACCGTTCATATCCGTACCGATAAAGTTACCGTATGGGAAGTGTTGTCCGTTGTTCGGGTCGAACAGTTGCTCCGAGTTGCCGTCGGCTATCTGTCCGTCCCAGAGGAAGGAAGGCAGGTTACGATAGTAGTCGGGGCGAGGGTCGGGTGCATTGTAGAAGTTCAGTGCCGAGTTGCTGTACAGGCTGTAGTGGTAGCCCACGGCGAATTTAATCTTGTTCTCGTCGTTTATTTTCCAGTCGAAGCTGACGATAGCCGTCGGGTCGTACGACTTCACGATACGCGAGTTGCGCACCTTGCCGTTCTGGTAGCCCCAGTAGGGGTTGTAACTGTTGTGTCCCCACGAGGTCTTATTGTAGGCATTCGTCAGGTCGTACACCTCTTGTGTGACGGCTGCGTTTTGTCCTCGCTCCGTAGGTGCACCGAAGGTAACGATAGATAGGTTCTTGTCGTTGCCCCATTTCTTCTGTGCGGCAAAGAAATAACCGAACGAGTAGTAGTTGATACCCTCACCGATAATACCCTTTTGGTCAATGTATGGCGAGAAGCGGAATGCCAGTTGCCCGATAAAAGCCCAGCCGTTGCTCAGCACGCCGCTGGCGTAGGTAGCGTTCACACGCCCTTTGTAGTTACGGTTGGTGCCTGCCAAGCCCACTTTCCAGCCTTGTGCATAGCGTGAGGCGTCCATCAGGTAGTTGGTCGAAGTGCCCAGTCCGCCGAAGGTGAAGTTGGTTGCTCCGATAGGATTGACTACCTCCTTGTTACGGCTGGCATCGTTCAAGCCGCCCATAGCCGAGAAATTGAAATTCCCTCGCTCTGCCGTATTGAAGTTGATACCGTTGATATAGGTGTTTTCCTCGGTCTGGTCGTAGCCACGGTTGCGGTAGCGAGCCGTTGACCACGCAAACGAGGTCAGCGAGTTGAATACATCGGTGCTTGCCGACGAGGCAGACGACATGGCTTGCGATTTGCCTTCGTCGTCGTTGAGGTCTTCGTCCGCAAGGTTGAGCAGTATCTCCTCTTGGGTGGCACGCGCGATGTCCTGTTGCAGCGTTACACCGTTCAGTACATTCTGTTGGTCGGCCTGCAGTTGTACCAACTCGATGGTGGCAATGTAGCCGTCCGCCTCGATAATGACTTCTTCATCGGTCGGCTCCAGATAGAGCAGTGTAAATTCGCCAGAGGCATTGGTGGTAGTTGAGATGTTCTGGTTCGCAAGTGTTACCTTGGCACCTACAATAGGGCGTTGGTTACCGCCGTCCAAAACAGTTCCTTTGAGCGATGTTTGTGCCATTAGCCCAAGAGTGAGCGTCAAGCCAAACAGCAGGGACATGATTTTTTTCATACAAGTATATGTTTGTTGAGTATAGTATTAGAATTCAGCACTCTTTGGGGTGCGGGGGAAGGGAATGACATCACGGATATTCTGCATACCCGTCACGAAGAGCATCAGTCGCTCGAAGCCCAAACCGAAGCCTGCATGTGGCGCAGCACCAAAGCGGCGGGTGTCCAAGTACCACCACATGTCCTTCATCGGAATGTTGCGGCGCTCGATTTCCTCATTGAGTTTGTCGAGGCTCTCCTCACGCACCGAGCCGCCGATAATCTCGCCGATCTGCGGGAATAGTACATCGGTGCCTTGTACGGTCTTGTTGTCTTCGTTTATCTTCATGTAGAACGCCTTGATTTCCTTCGGGTAGTCGGTCATGATAACAGGTTTGCCGAAATGCTCCTCTACCAAGAAACGCTCGTGCTCCGAACTGAGGTCGTCGCCCCAGTTGCACGGGAACTCAAACTTCTTGCCGTTGCGGATAGCCTCTTGGAGTATCTCTATACCCTCGGTGTATGGCAAACGGACAAATTCTGTATTGATAACCGATTGCAGGCGGGCAATCAAGCCTTTGTCCACATACTGGTTGAGGAATTCCAAGTCGTCTTGGCAATTCTCCAGTGCCCAACGCACGCAGAACTTAATGAAGTCCTCCTCCAAGTCCATCAGTTCGGTCTTGTCGATGAAAGCCACTTCGGGTTCTATCATCCAGAACTCTGCCAAGTGGCGTGGGGTATTCGAGTTCTCGGCACGGAAAGTGGGGCCGAAAGTGTAAATCTTGCCCAGTGCCATGGCACCAAGTTCGCCCTCCAACTGCCCGCTGACGGTCAGCGATGCCTGCTTGCCGAAGAAATCGTCCGAGTAGTCTATTTTGCCCGCTTCGTCATACTTCAGGTTGTAGAGGTTCTTGGTCGTTACCTGGAACATCTGTCCTGCGCCCTCGCAGTCCGAAGCCGTAATGAGCGGGGTATGGAAATAGAAATAGCCGTGTTGGTGGAAGTAGGTGTGGATGGCAATCGCCATATTGTGGCGGATACGCAGCACGGCACCAAAGGTATTGGTGCGGGGGCGGAGGTGCGCAATGGTGCGCAGGTATTCCATGCTGAGCCCTTTCTTTTGCAGCGGGTATTTCTCAGGGTCTGCCGTGCCATAGACTTCGAGTGCCGTGAGTTGAATCTCGACGGCTTGTCCTGCGCCTTGGCTCTCGACGAGCGTACCCGTAGCCGAAATGCAGGCACCCGTGGTAACGGGCTTCAGTTGCTCCTCCGAGAACTTCGTGAGGTCGGCTACTATCTGGATATTCTTGATGGTCGAGCCGTCGTTGAGGGCAATAAACGATACATTCTTGTTGCCACGACGGCTGCGTACCCAGCCGCGTACATTGATTTCTGCTCCAAAATCCGTGCGCTTGAGCGCATCAATAATTACTGTTCGCATTCTATATAATAATTAACAAGTAAAAATGAACATACCGGTCTAATCCATACCGTGCATGTTGATGGGTTCTTCTTTTTTCGGTTTGTATGGGTCGGCTATCCCTTGCTTATCCCTTGCTCATCCCTTGCTGATACTTTCGGTAGTCTATCGGCAGCCTTTCGGGAAGCGTTGCTGCGGGGTGTGGCGTTCATTGCCGGTTAAATAATAATAATTACGCATGAATCAAAACGGGCTGTCCATACTGTCGCCCATACTGTTACCCGGCTGCAACGAAGCACCGTCGGCACTCGCACTGTTCATAGACGACCGGAAGGAAACATAGCCGCCTCCGGTGGTGTCGCCTGCTGTCTGCACTTCGCCCGACTCGTTGTACTCCACAAACTCATCGTCCACATTCTGAAACTTAGCGAACGACCCGCGGAAACGCAACCGTATGTCTTTGGTCGCACCACTGCGGTGCTTGGCTATACAGATATACGCCATACCCTTGGTGCTGCCCTCTGAATCTTCCCATATCTTATAGTACTCGGGGCGGTGGATAAAGCATACCATATCCGCATCCTGCTCGATAGACCCCGACTCACGCAAGTCGCTCAACTGCGGCTTCTTGCCGTCGTTGCCCTGACGGGATTCGACACCACGGTTCAACTGACTGAGCGCGATGACGGGGATATCCAACTCTTTTGCCAACCCCTTCAGGCTGCGTGAGATAAGACTGACCTCCTGCTCGCGGCTGCCGTAGTTCATACCCTGCGCATTCATCAGTTGGAGGTAGTCAATGATAATCATTTTCACTCCGTGTTCGCGTACCAGTTTGCGCGCTTTGGATTGCAGTTCGAAGACCGAGAGTCCCGGCGTGTCGTCGATATAGAACGGTGCGCCAAAGAGTTCGTTAATTTTGGTATTCAAACGCTTCTGCTCCTCGCGAGAGAGTTTGCCCGTCTTAATTTTCGTACCGTCTATCTCGCAGACATTCATTATCAAACGATTGACCAACTCGACATTCGACATCTCGAGCGAGAACATCGCTACGGGGATGTGGTAGTTGACGGTCATGTTTTTTGCCATCGAAAGCACGAATGCCGTCTTTCCCATGGCAGGGCGGGCAGCGATAATCACAAGCGCCGAGTTCTGCCAGCCTGCCGTCACCTTGTCGAGCGCATCGAAACCCGATGGCAGACCCGAGATATTCCCCTCGTTCTGCGAGGCGGTCTCCATACGCTTGAGCGCTTTCTCTATCATCGGGTCGATCTGCGTCACCTCACGCTTCTGTGAGCGTTGGCTAATCTCGAACACACCCGCCTGCGCCGTCTGCAGCAGTTCTTCGATGTCTTGTGTCTCGTCGTAACCGCCCTCTTCGACCTTTGCCGCAAGGGCTATCAAGTCGCGTGCGGTGGCTTTCTGCGCAATGACTTGCGCATGGTAGCGCAAGTGTGCCGACGATGCCACACGCCCCGTCAGTTCGTTGACTTTCTCCGCCCCGCCTGCCTCTGTAAGCAACCCCATCGATTGCAGTTTCTCCGCTACGGTGAAAGCGTCGATAGGCTGCTCCTTAAGTGCCAACGACTGTATCGCCTCGAAGATGTACCGATGCTGGTCGTGGTAGAACGACTCGGGGCGCAACAAGTCTGCTACAGTCGAATAGGCATCCTTGTCAATCATCAATGCCCCGAGGACGGCTTCCTCGAGGTGGAGTGCCTGCGGAGGTAACTTGCCCGCCACATTCGCCCCTACTTTGATTTCGGTAATGGTCGTCTTGCGGCGACCTCTATTTGCTTCTGCCATATTCGTCCAACAGGTTCTTTGCTGCGACAAAACTGCTTATTTCGTTTCCTAATACTTGTTTCTCGGCTTGGGCTATCAGTGCCTCCATACGCTCGTTCTTGTAGAAGCCGTCGAGCAGGGCTTGGTTGATCGTCTCGTACATCCAATACTTGGCTTGCTCGGTGCGGTGGCGGTCAAAATAGCCGTTCTTGCGGGCAAAAGCCACGAAGTCCTCCACATTCTGCCATACTTCCTGGATGCCCGTATGCTCGGTGGAAGAACAACAGAGTGCGTCCGCTTTCCATCCCGACTCCGAGGGCGGGAAAAGTGCGAGTGCATTACGGAAACTGACGCGTGCGGCTTGGGCTTTCTCTATGTTGTTGCCGTCGCACTTGTTGATGGCGATGCCGTCCGCCATCTCCATAATACCCCGCTTGATTCCCTGCAACTCATCGCCCGTACCCGTCACCTGCAAGAGCAGGAAATAGTCCACCATCGAGTGTGCCGCCGTCTCCGACTGCCCGACCCCCACGGTCTCGACCATAATGGTGTCGAAGCCTGCCGCTTCGCACAGCACGATGGTCTCGCGCGTCTTGCGTGCCACACCGCCGAGCGAGCCTGCCGATGGGCTGGGGCGTATAAACGCATTCGACTCCGCAGAGAGTTCGTTCATACGCGTCTTGTCGCCCAATATGCTGCCTTTGCTGCGTTCGCTCGAGGGGTCTATTGCCAACACGGCGAGCCGCTTGCCTTGGCGGCATAGTTCGGTGCCGAGGGCTTCGATAAAGGTCGATTTGCCCGCGCCCGGCACACCCGTAATACCCAACCGGATCGAGTTGCCCGAATAGGGTAGGCATAGTTCGATGACTTTCTGCGCTATGGCTTGGTCTGCGAGCAATTGGCTCTCGACGAGTGTAACCGCCTGCCCCAAGATAGATACATTGCCGCTGCGGATACCCTCGAAGTACTCTTCGGCACTCAGCGTCCGCTTCTGTCGGCGGAAAGTACTGTACGGATTGACGCTGGGCAGGTTCTCTACGCCTGAATTGACGGTCAGTCCCTTGTATTGTTTGTCATTTTCCGGGTGTTTCATAGTATATCGGGTGTGTATCCTACGATTGGCGCATACAGGGTACGCTCCGAACGGGGGCGTTTACTTCACCGTCCAGTGGATGGTTACAAATCGTTTGGGTTGATTCGGATCGTTGGTGATAACTTGCAGTTGGCGTGCGTAATTGCCTGGCTCCATAGTCTTGCCGTCCACGGTAGTGGCTATCTCTACGCGAATGGTGCTTGCCTTGTGGCTTGCTTTGACGGATTTTGGAGCCACGCACTCAATGGCCTTGTCGCTTGAGTAAATACGACGGATCTGCAGCGGGTTGGTACCCCCGTTCTTGAGCGAGATGGTGCTTTTCAGTTTTTTGCCGGCGGCTACCGTACCGAGGTCGAATTCTTTGTCTATTTCGAGAATCGGTGCGTTCTGGCGGTCAGCAGCGGTCAGGTCGCTGAAGTCTTCTGCCACTTCACCCTTTAGCGTTATCTTGTAGGTGTCTTCTATCGCTTGCTTGCCGTTTACTACTACATACGCATACACCTCAATCGGACCATAGAGCGGGCATTCTTTCGAGTCCAATACGAATACGAACTTGCCCGTCTCGTTGGGTTTCAACTTACCGAGTGTGGTCTGGCTAATAAGGTATTTGTCTTGGTCGCGTGTAGCGAGTTCGACGGTTACCTCTTTGTCGGTCAGGTTGGCGTATTCTATCTCACGCTTTGCATTCTCACCCTTCTTGATAGTCCCGAAAGCAACAGCCTGGCTTTTTAGGCTCAGTTCGCCCATTTTGACGCTGTATTGGTTAATCGGCTTGGCGGGCTTGGGTATCACTTCGCCCTTAATGTACAGGCGCTTTGTGGCTTCCGTAGCGTTCGATGTGACGGTAATCGTCTTTTGGAAGCGTCCGGGGCGTCCGTTGGGGTTGTAGGTGACGGTTATCTCACCAGTCTGCCCGGGCTCGATAGGCTCACGCGTCCATTTCGGCGTGGTGCAGCCGCAACTGGCGCGTACATTGCTCAGCACGAGCGGCTCCATACCCTCGTTTTTGAATTTGAATACGGTCGTTACGCGTCCGTCGGCTTCGTTTATCTTGCCGAAGTCGTGCTCTGTTTTCTCGAAAGTGAGCACAGGTTGTTGTGCCAGCATGGCTACTGCTACGAGAGCCATAGAGAGTGTCGCCAGAATCTTTTTCATATTTGTAATAGTTAGCGCTTAAATTCTCAATTCCTAATTATTCTCCACGCTCTTTGCCACTTTCACCTCGGGGAGTTTCTTCAGTGCGGCAAAGAGGTCTTGTAGTTCTTTGCGGTCGTAGATGTATATCTCCAGCCGTCCTCGGAAGATACCGTCGTCGGCTACCACAGTCATTGCCCGCATATTGATGTGGAATTGTTCGGTGATGATTTGCAACACATGGATAAACACACCGAACTTGTCAATTCCTTGTATCTCAATCGTTTCTACGAACGACTGCACACGGTGCGTGTTCCAGGTGGCGGCGTATATCTGTTTGCCGTGCGACGATTTGAGCAGCATCGCCTCGTCGCAGTCTATCTTGTGGATATACATTTTTCCGTCGCTGTCCAGATAGCCGAGTACCTCGTCGCCGGGAATAGGATGGCAGCAGTCTGCCAGTATATAGTCTTTGCCGAGATTTTCGTCGGTCAGTACTATTTCGTGTTTCTTGCTGGGCTTTTCGACTGTTTTTGCCGGTGCAATCGCCGCTTTCGGCTGCCCTTGTGCCGTGAATGCAAAGGGGTTGATTCGCTCCCACAAGCTCTTCTTGGGGAAGATTATCTGCTGCATATTGTCGAGGCGAATAGCCCCTTGCCCAATCTGCAGATAGAGTTGCGAGGGCTGTGTGAGCAGGTAGTGGTTTAGCATACGCTGTAGCGCCATATCTGCGTTGTCCTTTGCGCCTATCATGTCGAGCGCATCGTGGAATAGTTTCTCGCCTCGCTTGATGTAGTTCCTCTCTTCTCGCTTGAAGTAGGCGTGCAGACAGGTCTGTGCCTTAGCGGTCGTTACAAAACCAAGCCAGTTGTCCTGCGGGTGTTGGCTGTTCGATGTCAGTATCTCCACTTGGTCGCCGCCTTTCAGTACATAACTCAGCGGCACCAGTGTGTGGTTCACTTTTGCCCCGATACAGTGTTCGCCCAGTTCGGAGTGCAGCAGGAATGCAAAGTCGAGTGCTGTCGCTCCCTGCGGCATGGTTTTTATCTCCCCCTTGGGCGTAAAGACAAACACCTCTTGCGCAAACAGGTTGAGTTTGAAGGTGTCGAGAAACTCCATGGCGTCCTTCTCGGGGTGCTCCAGTATCTCTTTTATCTCGCAGAGCCACTTGTCGAGTTCCGATTCGTCTGCCTCGCCCGTCTTGTATTTCCAGTGTGCAGCTAGTCCCCGTTCCGCTAGTTCGTGCATACGGTCGGTGCGTATCTGCACCTCTATCCACTCGCCGTCCTGTCCCATAACCGTTACATGCAGCGCCTCGTAGCCGTTGGCTTTGGGTGTGCTAATCCAGTCGCGGATACGCTCTGGGTGTGGGCGGTAAATCTCCGTAATGGCGGAGTAAATCATCCAGCATTGGTCTTTCTCCGACATCGCCTCATGGGGCGTGAATACGATACGCACCGCCAGCAGGTCATAGACATCCTCAAAGGGTATCTGCTGCGTGGTCATCTTCTTCCATATCGAATAGACCGACTTGATGCGTGCCGTGATGGTGAACTGATAGCCCATTGCCTCGAGTTTTTTCCGTATGGGGGCGGAGAAGGTCTCGAAGGTCGCCATCTGTGCGTTCTTGTTTGCCGCCAGTTTGGCTTCTATCTCGGCGTATTTGTCGGGGTGTTCGTATTTGAAACTCAGATCTTCGAGTTCGGTCTTGATGGGGAAAAGTCCCAGTCGGTGGGCGAGCGGTGCATAGATATAGAGTGTCTCGCCTGCTATCTTGTATTGCTTGTCTTTGGGTTGCGCCCCGAGGGTACGCATGTTGTGCAGACGGTCGGCTATCTTGATGAGTATCACGCGAATATCGTCAGATATGGTGAGCAGCAGTTTGCGGAAGTTCTCCGCTTGTTCGCTGGCTTGTGCGCCGAAAACACCGCCCGAAATTTTGGTCAGTCCGTCCACTATCTGCGCTATCTTGTCGCCGAATAGGTCGCGTATGTCCTCTACGGTATAGTCGGTGTCCTCCACCACATCGTGGAGCAGTGCGCTGCAGATACTGGTGCTGCCGAGTCCTATCTCTTTCACACAGATACGAGCGACAGCGAGCGGGTGCATGATGTAGGGTTCTCCGCTCAGTCGCCGAACGCCTTGGTGGGCTTGTTTGGCAAAATGGAAGGCGTGCGTAATGATTTCCACTTTCTGACGGTGCGCAGTGTGTGCATAGTCATCCAGCAGTTCCTCGAACGCCTGTTGAATCATTTGTTCCTCTTCCGATGTAAACTCGCTTTGTTTCATATCCGCCCTGCTCTCGTAGATAGAAAAAGTGCGCAAAGTTACGCTTTTTATTTCAATCCTGCAAGAGCCGATGTAATTTACGATGTGCAATGCTC
>CAVFHY010000066.1:0-13736 GCA_963622445.1 Bacteroidaceae bacterium | reverse complement strand
AGGAGATTGATTTTTGAGTACTGAAAAATGGCATTTGTTATTGGACAGTACAGACAGCAAAAAGAGGCAAATTTGCACAAATAAAAAATATGTCGTACTTTTGCAGCCGTTTTCGGTTTCATACAGAAAAACAGCCATTGCATCCGATAGATGAAGGAAGCAGCCATACATTACAACGCATCTATACATTATAGATAAATTGACAGAAACATCCACTACACTACATAATGAGTAAGAACTTAGTTATTGTCGAGTCTCCCGCCAAGGCGAAGACCATAGAGAAGTACTTGGGAGAGGACTATCATGTGCTTTCCTCACAGGGACATATCCGCGATATCGAGCCGAAAGGCAAGAACAGCATAGGCATCGATTTTGAGCACGGCTACAAACCCAACTATGTGGTTGACCCCCGTAAGAAACAACTGCTCGAGACCCTCAAGACCGAAGTAAAGAAAGCAGACACAGTATGGCTCGCAAGCGATGAAGACCGTGAGGGAGAAGCTATTGCATGGCACTTGAAAGAGGTACTTGGGCTCGACCAAAAGGACACAAAACGCATTGTATTCCACGAGATTACAAAGCCTGCTATTCTACACGCCATTGAAGAGCCGCGCGATATTGACTACAATCTTGTGAATGCCCAACAAGCACGCCGTGTACTCGACCGTATTGTGGGCTTCGAGTTGTCACCAGTGCTGTGGAAAAAGGTTACGACGGGGCTGAGCGCAGGGCGTGTGCAGTCGGTAGCGGTACGCCTTGTGGTAGAACGCGAACGAGAGATAGAGAAATTCAAAACCACGGCGCAATACAAAGTGGTGGCAGATTTCATCAGCGAGGGCGGCAAGAAAAGCCAGACGCTGCATACCGAATTGAACCACCGCTTTGCTACCCGTGAGGAAGCACAGGCGTTCCTCGAGCAATGCCAGAAGGCGGATTTCCAAATACAAGACATACAGAAGAAACCCGGCAAGCGCACCCCCGCACCGCCTTTTACCACCTCGTCGTTACAACAGGAGGCGGCACGGAAACTGAAGTTCCCCGTGTCGAAGACTATGCGGCTGGCGCAGTCGCTCTATGAAGCAGGTTACATCACCTACATGCGTACCGATTCGGTAAACCTGAGCACGCTGGCTCTCTCTGCAGCGAAGAAAGAGGTCATTGCCGAATACGGCGAACGCTACAGCCATACCCGCCAATACCATACCTCGAGCAAAGGGGCACAAGAGGCACACGAGGCAATCCGCCCGACCTTTATGGACGCACACAGTCGCGGTACGAACAACGATGAACAGCGGCTCTACGAACTGATTTGGAAGCGTACTATCGCCTGCCAGATGGAAGATGCCGAGATAGAAACCACGCGTGTTGAGGTGCATATCTCGGGAACAGATTACCTCTTTGTGGCAACGGGCAAGGTTATTACTTTCGACGGTTTTATGCGGGCGTACATCCAGTCGAACGACGAGGAAGAGGAGAAGACACCTACCTTGCCACAAGTGAGCAACGGTGAGACATTGCAGCGCATAGAGATAACGGCACAGCAGACTTTCTCGCAGCCACCCTACCGCTACAACGAGGCGACACTCGTTAAGAAAATGGAAGAACTGGGCATAGGGCGTCCTTCTACCTATGCCACGATCATTGAGACTATCCAAACCCGAAAGTATGTGGAGCGCGGAAGCGTAGACGGGGAAAAACAGGAGTGTACCGTGCTGACACTCAGTGGCGACACGATAAAAGAAACGGTCAAAACAGAGACCTACGGAGCGGACATACAGAAACTGCTGCCGACCGACCTTGGGCGTATCACCAACGACTTCCTTGTCAGCCAGTTCCCCGAGATACTGAGTTACGATTTCACAGCACACGAGGAAGAGAACTTCGACCGAATAGCCGAGGGGAAAGCCGACTGGGTAAATACTGTGGATACATTCTACAAGGCATTCCACCCCATGCTCGAGAAGATACCTGCAGGCAAAGTGGCAGGGCGTGAGTTGGGTAAAGAACCCGGCACGGGAGAACCTGTCTTTGCGAAGATAAGCAAAATAGGTCCGTGCATACAAATAGGCGGGGCTGAAGGGGATACGAAGAAACCCCGCTTTGCATCGCTCAAAAAAGGGCAGTCTATCTTCTCTATCACGCTTCCCGAAGCACTCTCGCTCTTCGAGCAGTCATTACCTTACACACTAGGACAGATAGAGGGCGAAGATGTGGTGGTAGGCGAGGGAAAATTCGGACCCTATCTGCGCTACCAAGGGGCTTTTGTCAGCATACCCAAGACCATCGACCCACTGCATATCACGCTCGGCGAGGCGCAAGAACTCATCGAGAAGAAGGCAAAGCAGCAGGATCCCATCCATGTCTATGGCGACATCCAAGTGCTGAACGGGCGCTATGGTGCATACATCAAAACCCCGCAGGGAAACTATAAGATTCCTAAAGGCGCAGCGGCAGAGACGCTCACCGAAGCGGATTGCCAACAGATAATTGCTCAAAGCGAGCCAACGAGCAGCAAAAAACGGAGTTTTCGGAAGAAATAACATCCCTTATTTGCGGCAGTCGGCATACAAAAGTGCAAAATTATTTGCACAAACAAAAAAAAGGTAGTACCTTTGCACCCGCTTTTTCGAGAAGAGAGAGCAATCGAGAAGTAGCGCAGTTGGTAGCGCACCACGTTCGGGACGTGGGGGTCGGGCGTTCGAGTCGCCTCTTCTCGACTTTTTAAGGAATACTTTGAAGGAAAAAGACCGCTCGTGAGAGTAGTCTTTTTTGTATACATCCCTTTGTATTGCTCTTTTACGAAAGTAGGTGAAAGTAGGTGAAAGTAGGTACAGAGAAAAAGTAGTGTATGGGGACTTTCGATGTATTTTGTCTGCCATATCAGTTTGCCGATGCGAATGCCGCTGAGAGGTAGAGCAGCAGTTGCTCCTCTGTAATCTCTTGGATCTGTTCTCCTTGCGCCACAGATATACGCCCGGTTTCCTCCGATACCACGATTGCCGTAGCATCGGTCTTTTCTGCTAGCCCTAGTGCAGCACGATGCCGAAGCCCATAGTGCTTGGGGATATTTTGATTCTTCGATACGGGCAGAATACATGCTGCCGCTAACAATTGGCTGTCCTTGATAAGCAGCGCCCCGTCGTGGAGCGGTGTGTTCTTGAAGAAGATATTTTCAATCAGGCGGGCAGAAATTTTCGCATCGAGCCGTTCACCCGTATCAGCGTATTCGCTGAGCGACTGCTGTCCTGCGAACACGATTAAGGCACCCGTTTTCGAATGTGACATGTGGCGGCAGGCAAGTGCGATCTGCTGAATAGTAGCGTCTTGCGCCTGTTGTTTCTCGTGCCGATACCGGAATTGGAATGTACTGAACCGTGCCCCCAGACGATAGAAGAACCCCCGCAACTCCTCTTGGAAAATCACGATAAGCGCAATCACCCCCACGCTGATAAAACGGTCGAATATCGCCCCCGTAAGGTCGAGTTGGAAGACAAAACTGACCAGAAACCACACTACCAAAAAGGCGAGAATACCCCAAAAGAGATTGACTGCCCCCGAGCGGCGCAACAAACGGAATGCCTCGTAGAGCAAAATAGCCACGAGCAGAATATCAATTACATCCTTAAAGCCAAACTGAAATGCCATAGAAATCAAGATAACGGAAGTTGGTTAAAAATACGCACCGCTTCTACCGCTGCGCAGGTGTCGTGTACGCGCAGGATAGAGGCTCCGCCCATCAACGCCACCATATTTGCCGCCGTTGTGGCGTTCAGTGCCTCCTCCTGGGTAACATCTAATATGTCGTATAGCATCGATTTACGAGAAAGTCCGGACAAGATTGGTTTGCTCAATATAGCCAACTCACGGAGGTGTGCAAGCACATAGTAGTTCTGCTCCAGGGTCTTTGAGAAACCGAAGCCAGGGTCTATCACAACATCGCTTATGCCCAACTGCGAAAGGTGGTCAATGCGTGTTTGGAAAAAGGCAATCATCTCGGATAGAATGTCTTCGTAGTCCGTGAGCGACTGCATAGTCTTTGGCGTACCCCGCATATGCATAAGGATGTACGGCACGCGCAGTGCCGCTACCGTATCGAACATTGCTGTGTCGAGGGTACCGCCCGACACATCGTTGATTATATTAACACCGTCTTCTAGTACCGCCCGACGCGCCACCTCTGCCCGATAGGTATCCACCGACAGCACTGCATCGGGAAATGCCCTACGCACCGCAGCCGCAGCCAAATGCACCCGATGCCATTCCTCCTCGAGGGTTACTTCTGCCGCACCGGGGCGAGTGGAATAGCCTCCTATGTCAAGGATAGTCGCTCCCTCTCGGAGTGCTCTCTCGGCGGCACAAAGTACCTCTGTCTCGCTCGCCAAACGGGTGGACGGCACGAAACTGTCCGGGGTGCTGTTGAGTATTGCCATCACTACCGGCGAGTCGAGCCGCAGCAGTCGATTGCCTATATGCAACGATTGACTTTCCATGTACTTGCTTTTTCTACTTTGCAAAGGTACGAAAAAAGTTTCAAAAAAAGCATATTTATGCGAGAAAAGGCATCTTTTCGGCAACGAAACAGACAAAAACACACTTTTTTTGAAGATTTTCGGGCGAAAGATTGGTTGGAACGACTTTTTTGTGTAACTTTGCAGGCTGAAAATTTTGTATACATAATTCACGGAATATGAGCAAGACATCAAAGTATCTCTTAATCGCTTCGGTCGTTGCGCTAGGAGCGTGTGGCAACTCGCGCGAACTGAATACGAAAGTATCCAACACAACAGGCTGGAACTATTATGACACTAAAACGACGAACTTCGAGGCAAAAGAAGGTGTAGGAAATGTGAGCCCCGTAGGGATGGTGCCTATTCAGGGAGGTACATTTACCATTGGGGAGAAAGATGAGTTTATCACTGCACCGATGAACAATTCACCCCGTACGCTGACGGTAAGTTCGTTCTATATGGACAAATACGAGGTGACAAACCTGAACTGGAACGAGTATCTGCATTGGTTGGATGTTGTCTTCGGTGCGGTTGCTCCAGAGTTAGTGGCACAAGCACAACCGGACAAGACGGTGTGGCGGGAAGATATGGCATATAATGACCCATACGAAGAGAACTATTTTACGCACCCTGCTTTCTCGTTCTATCCTATCGTGGGTATTACATGGGAGCAGGCAATGGCATACTGCCAGTGGCGTACCGACCGTGTCAACGAGAAAGCACTGATTCAGGCGGGTGTGATTGCCATACCTGCATTTGCGGATTTGCAGCCGACCGACGACGAAGCCTACAAGGACGAGTGGGAGACGGCTACGGGCTACCAAATGAAAGATTCGGTAGTAGTGAGCCCCGAGGACCCCGAACAGACTATAAATGTATACTACCCGTCGTATGAGTATATTCGCGATAAGTTTGTCTTCAATACCGAGAAATACCTGCTTGACAACGGTTTCCAACCAGAGGCAGGGCGTAAACCGAAGTACGACTCACAGGGCAATCTGCGTAAGGTAACGCGTGCCGATGGATTGCTTGTAACGGGCTATCGCCTGCCAACCGAGGCAGAGTGGGAGTTTGCCGCCTACGCTCCCGTAGCAGGCGAAGACGGGCTGACCATCGAAGGAAAAATCTATCCTTGGTCGGGCTATCATCCCCGCGACTTGAGCAAGAACGGTATGGGGAGAATGCAAGCGAACTTCGTGCGCGGCAGAGGCGATATGATGGGTGTGAGCGGTGCACTGAACGACAGTTATGTCATTACCGCCCCAGTAGATGCTTTTCTGCCGAACGATTTCGGACTCTATAATATGGCAGGCAATGTCAACGAGTGGGTACTTGATGTCTATCGTGAGACCAGTTATCAGGTTACCTCGGAGTATAACTCGTTCCGTGGAAATGTCTATACCAAGCCAGTCAAGAGTGAGAATGGCAAGTACGAACTCGACTCACTCGGGTGTATTAAAGTGGCTTTCACTACCAAAGACGATCTGCGTGATATCCAAGACGGCGATTTTGCTTCGCTTATCAATACCGATTATCCGCTTGATACCGTGGGCGTTGAGAACCTCAGCGAGGTAAAGATTGACCCGACCGATATTCTTGCACCGCGTATCACGAAGAAGACGCGTGTTTATAAGGGCGGCTCGTGGGCAGACCGCATCTATTGGCTGAATCCTTCTACACGTCGTTATCTCGACCAAGACCAATGCTCGAGTAAGATTGGTTTTCGTTGTGCCATGTCCACGCTGGGAGACCAGATTCAGTCTGCGACCCGCTAACGTAAACTACTTTAATACCTTACAAACATGAATACTCCCACTAATCTGCTCTATACGAGCGACCACGAATGGATCCGTCAAGATGGCAATTGCGCCTATGTCGGCATTACTGATTATGCACAGTCCGAATTGGGTGAGATCGTTTTTGTTGATGTGCCGACTGTCGGCGAGACCATTGGCAAGAATGAAACTTTCGGCTCGGTCGAGGCAGTGAAAACCGTATCGGATTTGAACCTGCCTGTTACGGGCGAGGTTCTCGAGTTTAACGAGAACTTGAACGACCACCCCGAGTTGGTCAACAATGATCCGTATGGCGAGGGATGGATGGTGAAGATTGCTGTCAAGGATGTTGCCGAGTTTGCAGACTTGCTTGATGCCGCTGCCTACGAGGCGGTGATAAAATAAATCCACACCAGATGCGGTGATAAACCTCTGGTTTTGAATTTTTCATACGGAAGCGGGGAGATGTGAATCCCTCCGCTTTCTTTTTTTTTGTGTCTTGGCATGCCTCAATTGGCGATTCTCAATGCCTAATTCCTAATTAAATTACGCTTTTATTTGTAAAAGTGAGAAAAATATCGTACCTTTGTGCGCTTTTTGTATGGTCGCCTTTTCTTCGATGGTATTATCCCCGACAGTAGAGGCACGGTGCAGACGGATCTGCCACGATGGGGGCACCTGCAAAGACATAACGAGATAATAAATAAAACACACAAATAATATGCAAAACAAATGGCTTGTTAGAACATTGGCGGTACTCCTATTCTTGGTGTGCGCCTTCTACCTGTCGTTCTCTATTGTAACTTCACATTACGACAAAAAGGCAAAAGAGTACGCAGGCGACAACGCTGCGAAAGAGTATGTTTACCTCGACTCGATTGCATCGAAAAAAGTATGGTTCGGCTATACGCTCAAAGAGTGCCGTGCCAAAGAGTTGAACCTCGGCCTTGACCTGAAGGGCGGTATGAACGTAACCATGGAGGTGAGCGTTCCGGACATCATCCGCGTGCTGTCGGGCAACAATACCTCGGAGACCTTCACCAAGGCAATGGCTCTTGCTCAGGAGAAACAGAAAACGAGCGGTACGGACTTTGTGACCCTGTTCATCGAGTCGTTCCACGAGGCAGACCCGAATGCACGGTTGGCTGCCGTATTCGCTACATACGAACTGAAAGACAAAGTGTCGAACGAATCTTCGGACTCTGAGGTAGAGAAAGTGCTCCGCGAGGAAGTGGATGGCGCTGTAGACAACTCGTTCAAAGTGCTGCGTACCCGTATCGACCGTTTCGGCGTGGTTCAACCGAACATTCAGAAACTGTCGCAACAGGGCCGTATCCTCATCGAGTTGCCGGGTGTGAAAGAGCCTGCGCGTGTGCGTAAGTTGCTCCAAGGCTCGGCTAACCTTGAGTTCTGGGAGACCTACGACCTGAGCGAGATTCTGCCGCAACTGATCCAAATCAACGCTGAGTATGCACAGTTGAACACTTCGACGGAGGCAACTGAGGCTACCAAAGAAGAGGCTAAGCCTGCACAGGCAGACGCAAACGATGACATTGCTGCGCTGGTGGATAGCCTGCAAGAGGACTCGGCTGCACTGGAAGCAGACCAAGAGAAGCGCTTCGAAGAATACAAGAAACAGAACCCGCTGTTCGCTATCCTGAACCCGTCGGTAAATCAACAGGGACAGGCATACCGTGGCCCGGTGATTGGTACTGTACACTACACCGACACCGCTGCCGTGACGGCTATTCTGAACTCGCAGGCTGCAAAACAAGTGCTGCCGCGCGACCTGCGTCTGCGCTGGACTGTGAAGTCAGTGGATGATGCAGAACAATACTATCAACTGATTGCGCTGAAGGCACAACGCGACGGACGCGCCACCATGGAAGGCGACGTGATAACCGATGCGCGTGCAGACTTCTCGCAGACCAGTGCATACGCTAATGTGTCGATGTCGATGAACGCTGAGGGCGCAAAGGCTTGGCAGCGTGTGACCAAAGAGAATATCGGCAAGTCGATTGCCATCGTGCTCGACGGATTTGTCTATAGTTTCCCGACCGTGCAGAACGAGATTGCCGGTGGCAACAGCCAGATTACGGGTAACTTCACCGTAGAAGAGGCAAAAGACTTGGCAAACACGCTGAACTCGGGTAAGATGCCGGCTCCGGCTCGTATCATCCAAGAGGATGTGGTTGGTCCTACACTCGGTAAGGCCGCTATCCACGATGGTCTGTGGAGTTTTGCACTTGGCTTTGTGCTGATTCTAATTTACATGATTTTCTACTACGGCTTGATTCCTGGTTTGATTGCTGACGCCGCTCTGTGCTGCAACATATTCCTGTTGGTTGGTATCTTGGCTTCGTTCTCTGCCGTGCTGACGCTGCCGGGTATTGCCGGTATCGTGCTGACCATGGGTATGGCGGTGGATGCTAACGTGCTTATCTACGAGCGTATCCGTGAGGAGATGCGTGGCGGTAAGACCATGCGCAAGGCTATCGAGGAAGGATTCAAGAACGCTATCTCGGCGATTGTGGATGCCAACGTGACCAGTTTCTTGACCGGTGCTATATTGGCTATCTTCGGTACCGGTCCTATCAAGGGCTTTGCCGTTACCTATATGATTGGTATTATCTCGTCGTTCCTGACCGCCGTGTTCATCACACGACTGCTGCTGGAGGACTATGCGAAGAACGAGAATGCCAAAGAGTTGTCGTTCTGCACCCGCATGACGAAGAACTTCTTGCAGAATACGAACGCCGACATTATCAAATTCCGTAAGTATGCGTACTCGATCTCGGGCGTGCTGATTATCTTCGCCGTACTCGGTCTGGAACCGCATATCTTCGGCAAACTGAACCTGGGTATCGACTTCTCGGGTGGTCGTAACTATATCATCCGCTATGCACAACCTGTGAATACGCAGGATGTTCGTGAGTCGCTCGACAATGTATTCAAGAATAATCTAGACGGCGATGATTCCTACTCGCTGAATGTGATCACGATCGGTAGCAGCAACCAAGTGCGTGTATCGACCAACTATCGTATTCAAGACCAGTCGGATGACGCTGATACACAGATTGAGACCCTGCTCTACGAGGGTAGCAAACCATTCTTGGCCGACGACATTACACTGGATGACTTCAAATCGACTGAGATAAATCCGGAAGTAGGTATCATGCAGTCGCAAAAGGTAGGTCCTGCTGTGGCCGATGACATTACCACTGCTGCGGTTTGGGCTATCATTGCTGCCTTGTTAGGTATATTTATCTATATTTTGGCTCGTTTCCGCAACTTTGCTTACTCGGTAGGCTCTATCGCTGCCCTGACGCACGATACGGTGATTATCCTGGGTCTGTACGCTATCCTTTGGAAAGTTATGCCGTTCTCGATGGAGATTGACCAATCGTTTATTGCTGCTATTCTGACCGTTATTGGTTACTCGATTAACGCAACCGTGGTTATCTTCGACCGTGTGCGTGAGAACAACCATCTCTATCCGAAGCGCGACCGTGCTATCAACATCAACAACGCTATCAACTCGACTTTTGGTCGTACATTCTCGACTTCGATGTCGACGCTGGTTGTGCTGCTCGCTATCTTCTGCTTCGGCGGCGAGACTATCCGTGGCTTCGTATTCGCATTGTTGATGGGTGTTATCGTGGGTACTTGGTCATCGGTATGCATCGCTTCGCCGCTGGCTTACGATATTCAGCGTGCGCAAGACCGTCGCAAGGCACGCAAAGCCGCCAAGAACGCTTAATAGGATAATAATAACCTAATTCTATGGATGTTATTTGATTGTATATATCGGATAAATAGCAATCATTATCCAGCGGTAAAAACATCGCTATTTACAAGGTAAAAACCGAGTAAATAATCTCTCAAAAAGTCTGCCTGATACTATAATGTATTTAGGCAGACTTTTTGTTATATGCCTATACTACCTCAGTAGCGAACGAATCTGTGCCTATATTCACTTATCAGTGTACCTTTCCTATTGTCAAGCAAGTCCTTGGTTTTTACTATGTGCATCCTCTACGCGTTGGCCTTTCTATGTATATACAATCTCTTCGAACGCCTGCAGAAAGATGCAACTAAAACGCTGCAAAGATACAACGGAGTCTCTACCTTTGTTGGTAATATATTACCACTAATTGGAACCTAATTATTACTGTCCCATTTTTACGATAGTATTTAGCCCTCTTTCGGAATATACCCACTTTTACCGGACAGCAATAGAACCTAATAGTCTTCTACAGACCGCAAAGTGCCGATTCGATTAACAACAACAAAAGGACGCATTCACAATTCCTTGTAAATGCGTCCTTTTGTGTCCCCCGAGAGGCTCGAACTCTCGACCCACTGATTAAGAGTCAGTTGCTCTACCAACTGAGCTAGGGAGACTCACTCGTAATAAAATGTTTTCGTAGGGCGACCTACTCTAACATAGATAGGCTTTCCTTCAAAAGCGGTTGCAAAGGTACGACTTATTTTCGATATACGCAAATTTTTTTCGCATTTTTCTTCTCTGCGGCACACATTTAAGAGGAAAACTACTTGTCTGTATTTTGCCGACCGAAGCCACTATAGACCACATGGAGCGAGAGTGGGTCGCCTGTATAACGGGCACTATGTATTTGTGTGGCGGAGATGGTCTGTGCCTCTTTGACAGAAGTAACGGTTGTTGATGACGAGTAGTATGACGACGAACTGCTTGAGGTCTCTACCGCCACGGGAACAAGGAGCATATCGAGCATATCATGCTGCCCTATAGTGTCGGTATTGACAGAGTCGCGCAACTGGTTGGTTAGCAGCGTCGAGAGATCGTACGAGTAATAGTATATCGTGTTGCCGTCATCGTCTGTGCCAGTGGTCAGTGCGCTCAGTATGGCTACCGTGTCCGATGGTAGTTCTTTCTTCTGAAAAAAACGCTCTCGGCTACTTTCTCTAATAAGGAGCATATACGAAGCAGGTTGCAGCCAATCTTCGCGTGTCTTGTCGGCAGTAGAACCACTGAATACATTCAGTACATTGACACGCAACATGGCTTGGTTAACATAGGGGCGTTTCTTTATTCCATTGAATACTAATTCACTATGGATATTCTCAGCCATTTGCCCGATAGGCAGACTCATACGGGTATATACGCCTGCGGGTGCAACAATATAGTTAAAGGTGCTGTCTTTTGTCAGTTGCTCGATAACTTCTGCTTTGTTCTGATAATCAAAACGGTTCAGTTGACGTACCTCGGAGTTGGCATAGAAACCCACCACATCGTTTACGGTGGTGTCCTGTGTATCGTTCAGTTTGCGGTAACTGAAATGGTAGTACACACCCATACTGATGTCAATCAGGTTAAGTACGGACGAACTTCCGAAAGTAGGGGTAATACAGATGCCCTTAAAGAGGTCGTTGAATGCCTCTTGGCTTGAGAAATCGCGTATTGCACCGAAGCGTCCGGCGAAATCGTCCTGCAAGCGACAGCGTACCAATGGCAAGTAGGTAGAAGTAGACGAAGAGTAGACGGAGTCCTGCTTCTGCCCGGGTACAACAATACGCTGATTACGAAGCAGCACAGTAGAGTCCTCAAAACTGCAGTAGTCTGAAAGAGCGATGTCGGTCTGGTAGGGCGTGAGAGGCGCATATTCGAGTGCCTTACGGTCTATCTCGTAGATATTAACTGATAGTGGGGACTCGTTGTCTCCCGTCCACGACTGGTAGCAGAAGAGTAAACATACAGAGTCTATCACAGCGTTATCGGGGAATTGGAAACCCTCTGGGCATGCCATTTGGGTAAGTATTTCGGCACGCAATGTCCCATAATCGGTTTCTATCTCGCCCAGGAGAAATGAGTCTGGCGAGGAGATAATGTGCTGACACTCAACGGTTGCTGACTCGAGAGCAAACGAGTCTGCTTTCACAACAATGACATCCTCATCATCAAGCAGGGTACTACCTGCGTTGGTAACATCGTTCTTGCACGCCACAAGACAGCAGCAGGCAATCAGTATGGGGAGTATGCGACGCATTCGGTCTATTATGAATAAATTACGAATTAGAGCAGGCTGCTACAGAAAATGTGGTAGACCTCGGGGGTATTCTCCTCTTTGTAGTACATAATGGGTTTGCGGCTGGTTTCTGCGTAGTTCATCAAGCGTTGATTGGTGTTTGGTGCGGAGAATACTATGGCATCAGAGTAGTCAATAGCGAGACGCATAAGTTCCTCGTAACCAACAGGGAAACCAGCAATACTGCGCACATCATTCTTGGCAATACCGTCAATCAGCAACTTGTCGGCAAATTTTGTGCCAAAGGGCGTCTTGTACTCATCCGAGTCGATAGAAAGCACTATTTTCGAGTTTGCAAAGAACGGCTCATCGGCATAGGCTTTCTTCAAATAAAGCGGTGCAAGCGCAGACATCCACCCAGAGCAAAAGACGATATTCGGTGTCCAACGCAGTTTCTTAATTGTCTCAATAGCACCCCGAGCGTAGAAGATGCAACGCTCGTCATTATCGCTGTATTCAACGCCGTTTTCGTCTGTTGTACCCTTACGGCGGCGGAAGAATTCATCGTTGTCGATAAAGTAAATTTGTATGCGTGCAGACTGGATACTTGCCACCTTGATGAGCAAAGGATGATCGGTGTCGCTGATGATGATATTCATACCCGACAGCCGGATAACTTCGTGTAACTGGTTGCGGCGCTCATTGATGTCGCCAAACTTCGGCATGAAGGTACGCGTCTCGTAACCATGCGCTTGGAAATACTCGGGCAATTCGCGGTTGAGCATACGGATAGGGGATTCTTCCGCCAAGTAAGGATAGATTTCCTGCGAGATAAATAAGATACGGTTTGGCTCTTTCATAAGTACGCGTTTTTATGGGTTATACTTGCGCCCCGCCGTTGTACCATTGCACTGCCTTGCCTGTTACCCATTATAGGAACGCATGGTGTGCTTTGTGGCGAAACTACAGAAATCGTACTGCAAAGGTACAAAAAATAATTGATATTTCCACTATTTTAGGATTTTTTTCTGCTAAAAACAGTGCATTTCTTCTTCATTATGTAGAAAAGTAGTACCTTTGTACACTTTTTGTTGGGTACTCACCTCGGTATGTAAGAAAGATGAGAACGGAGAATGAGTACCTTTGTACACTATTTTTTAGGGTACTCTCCTCTTGTATAGGTATATAGGTAGAGGTATAAGTAGTGGTAGTGGTAGTGGTAAAAAAACTATGTAGTATGTCCTATTAAAAACACCGATATAAGTAGAGGTATAGGTAGATGTAGATGTGGAATAGAGCAGGACAAGAGCCAGTAAGGAACAGGACGAGAACCGAGAATGGTAAAGTGTGTTCCACGATGGGAATGGTAGAGTATGTTCCATAGGGGGGCGGGAAGAGCGAACCGTAAATTCGTAAAATTGTAAATAGAATATATGCAGATTATT
>CAVFHY010000065.1:0-14013 GCA_963622445.1 Bacteroidaceae bacterium | reverse complement strand
TAGCCGAAGCACCACTCGGAGTGAAAGTAACTGCCAAACGCTGTGCAGCATCGCCGTCAGCAAAAGTCAGTTCGTTCGGCGTAACGGTCAAACCCGTGATATTGCTGCCATCACCGCCATTGTTTTTGTTCTCACTCTCGCAACCAACCAAGGCTACGGACAGTGCGAGTACACCCAGTACTCCAAACAGATTCTTTTTCATACTCTTTTTTTGTTTTTAGTTATTATTGTCACTTATCGCAAATGAATGACTATTCTTTATCCAAATTCGGGTTATACGAAGTTTCCCCGCTCGGAATCTGATAGATAAACTTCGTTGCATTGGGGTCGATATCCGCACCCCCATCGGAAGCATGGTTAGCACCGCGTTTACGCTTGGTGTCGCCCGACGTCTCGGGAGCGATACGACGGAAAGTCATAAGTCCATATCCCTCACCCCACAACTCGACACGCCAGTTGAGCTCGATAGCCGCCAACAGGTTGGCGTGATTAAGGCCGCTCTTGAATGCCGCATAGGCTGCCGCTGCCGTAGCCGCTGTATCGACACGCTGGTCTGTAATGGCTGTCAGATAGGCAATGGCTTTGTCGTCTTCGCCCAAACGATACTCTGCCTCGGCTGCAATGAGGTACATCGACTCAATACGCATAAAGACATTGTCGGACAGCCATTCACGGTCGATATCATCTTGTGCCGTCGAGACAGGGCATTTCGCGGAGAAGAACTTACGCACGGGAGCGTACTTGAAGTTGGCTTGGTAGCCATCCGCCCCATCGCTGAACCAGCGGCGGCGTGCATCGTACTCACCTATTGCCTTGTAGAGGTTCTCGTCGATTGCCTTGGTATCGCCAGCCCACGCATAGGAATAAGAGTGGACATCCACTTGTCCGAAGAAGGAACGCAAACCGCCCGCTGTCTCGGTTGTCACATCCTGCCCCCACATCCAACACGAACTGCTGACATCGTTGAAACCATCTGTCCACACATCGTTGTTCGGCAGGATTGTATATGCACCCGAGTTGATAACACGCTCGGCATACGCAAGGGCATTACCATACGCTTCTTTGTACGCATCGCCATATTTATTGCCCTGTGGGTATCCCTTATTGAGGTAAGAGTATGCCAGAATACCGCTTGCCACATCGGCATTGACTTCCAACTTGGAAGTACGGGTCAGGTTCTCCGTAAAAGCATCAAAATAACGGATCGCCAACGACAAGTCGCTCTCTAACTTGGTATATACCTCCGAAATTTTCGACAACGGCTGCGACTTATCCATGTTGTTCTCGTCATAGACCGGCAAGCAGAGTATGTCAAAACTACCATTCAGTTGCGAAGGGGTAGAGGTATAAAGTTGGAGCAGTTGGCTCAACACAAAGCCACGCATCGTCAGCGCTTGTGCATAATAAGAGGCTTCCTTGGCCTCGTTCTCCGTATAGATATACACTGTATCTTTGGTCGTAGCGTCTATCACGCACGGCAGATTGGCTTTGGAGTACGCATTCGGCAGACCGTATTGTGCCACCTTACCCAACAACTCGCCTTGGCTATTGACCGTACGGATAACGCTGTTCGTATTGTGGAGTATCTTGTAGTAGTACGACCAAACGGTGCTTGTACGCGATGTATAGGTCATACCACACTCGTCGGTATAGAACCAGCCGTAACTGTAACTCGTCAGTGCCATATCGCCACAAAGCAAATCGCCGTACATATCAATGGCACGCTTGCCGAAGGCGTCGTGGTTGCTGCTCGTCATCTCATACATAAGGTTGTAGATACCGCGCATAGAGCCCTCGAGCGTGTTGTCGAGTTTCTCGTATTGCTTTTGGGTAATGGTGTATCCATTGGGCTCACGATCGAGAAAACTGCTTGCGCAGGAACTCAACGCCAATGCACCTGCCAACACCAATATGCTATTTATATTTTTCATTGTTGTATTCCTTTCTTCTCTTCGGTTACACATCTAATTAGAATTGGAACTTAATACCCCCCATGATAGTGGACAGCGGCGTGTACTGATAGGAATCGGATGAGCCGGTATAACTAACCATCGGGTTGTAGCCCTTGCGAGCCGAAGCAATTGCCAAGTTGTCTGCCGTCACATAGATATTGAGCATATTCAACTTGATTTTCTCCATCCACTTCTTGGGGAAATTGTAGCCCAAGCGGATATTATTCAGTGCCAGATAGGAGTTCGAAGTCAAGAAACGGGTCGAAGACATATTAGCATACCGGTCGGAACCATTCGACAGACGGGGAACACCCGCTGTACCGAGAGCGGCAATTGCCTGCTTCTGCTCGTCGGTCATCTGGTCGTTCCACGCATTACGCATATCCACATGCCAGTTGCTGGAACCTACCTTATCAGAATTCATCAACGAAGCGTAAGTACCGTCGTAGCCGTAACCGCCAATACCATAGGAGCAGGTAACAGAAAGCGTAACACCATACGCCTCGAAATCGATACCAAAACCACCCGAGAAATCCGCAATCGCCGATTTGCCCACATAATCAGAACCTGCATAGGCTGCGTCGGACCCCTTGGCCTCGTAGGTTTGGATATTCGCATCCGGGTATTTGAGGCGGTACTCATATACATTGGAGATATAGTTGTTACCCGTACGCCCGTAGGTTCGCAACGAAGCGGCACTATTAGTAGAGCCCCACGAACCGAGGTCGGCATCGTAGTAACCTTGGTAAACGGCAGTACCCGTTTCTGCATCTACGCCCAAATAAGTAGGCAGATTCCAATCGTAGAGACCGTGACCAACCGACATGGATCCATTCATCAACATTTCTGTATCGGTCTCGATATAATCGGGCAATGCAAGGACTTTGTTCTTGTAGTGTGAGCCGTTGAGACGAATATCGAGTTTCACATTACGCGTATCAACAGCGTGTACATTGAATTGCAACTCGACACCTTGGTTCTCCAACTTACCCGAGTTAACATACGTGTACGAATATCCGAGCGAAGGCGCTACATAACGGGGGAAGAAGAGGTTGTCGGTCAACTTATAGAAATAGTCGATCTCTGCGCTCAAATACTTCGAGATATCAAACTCCAAACCAAGATCGATAATTTGGCTGCGCTCCCATGTCAAATCGGGATTACCCTTGTAGTTCCAAACATAGGCCACATTGCCGTCCACATACTCAATCGAATACTGGTCTTGGTAGAGATTGGAACTGATACCATCCTGGCTACCCAACACACCCCAACTCAGACGCAACTTACCGTTCTTAATCCACTCTTTGGCAGGCTCCATAAACTGCTCGTTAGTAAAAGTCCACATACCACCGACCGAGCCGAAATGACCCCAACGGTTTGCCTTGGCGAACTTAGACGAACCGTCTGCACGGTAGTTAGCCGTAATACCATAACGCTCGCCGTAGGTATACGATACCGTAGCCAAATAGGACTCCAATGCCGAGTTAGCGGTCGCCGAGGTCAGTGCCGCCATTTGTACGGCGTTACCCCACTCCAATACGCTCTCGCCCGTCTTGGCAGCCACATAGTTCTTAGCACCATAGGTCTGTGCATTGCGGGTGAATTGACTCTCGTGACCTACCATCGCACGAATCGTATGGTCGCCAAGAACCTTGTTGTACTCCAACAACTGGTTCGACATGAAGTAGAGATAACTCTGCTGCGTCTTATAGACACGACCAATACCCGCCGCATCACCGTAGTAGGCGTTCGTAAACTCGGAGTTCGTAGCCCCTACATACTGTACACCAGCATTGATAGTCAATTTCAAGTCTTTGTAGAACTTGATTTCGAGCATACCCGTACCCGAGAACTGGTGTTGCACCGTATTGTCACGATCGTAACGCAATGAACCAGCAGGGTTAATACCTGCGCCGAACCAACGACCTGAGCCTTCGTTCATACCATAGTCATACGCATTGCCCCCCGTCTTCGAGTCGGCTTGGATAGTACCATCCTCATTATACAAAAAAACAGGATAAATAGGCGGAATACTATTCACATAGTTGAAACCGTTGTTCATATTGTCGCCTTGACCTACAGCATTCTGGCTCGAATAGGTGTAAGCCATATTCAGACTACCTTTCAGCCATTTCTTGGCTTGGTGGGTCACATTGCTACGCAGGGTGAAACGGTCGTAGTCCGAACCGATATAGTAGCCCTCATCTTTCAAATAGCCGAGCGAGGTGTAGTAGGTCGTTTTGTCCGTACCACCCGAAATTTTCACCGAAGCCTCAGCTTTCTGCCCAATACGGAAAATCTCATCTTTCCACGAGGTCATATTCTCGTAGCCGGGTTTGTATTCCACATCATCACGGAACTTGCCGTTGGAACCAATCAGCTGTGAACTTTCTGTGTTCCAAAGATTGTATGCCACAGGCAGACCCTTGCTGCTATACAAGTTATTATTTACATCTTGTAGACGCCCTCCAAGAGAAGTAAAGCCACTCACATTATAGAGTGCCATCCACGACATCTCGACATACTCTTTCGGGTCGCTGATAACCGAGTACAGCGGCAGCAGGTGCATATTGGCACCGTATTTTACATCCACATCAATTTTGCCGTTCTCGCCCGAAGTACCACGCTTGGTAGTAATCAAGATGACACCGTTTGCGCCACGACTACCATAGAGCGAAGTAGCGGTTGCGTCCTTCAGAATAGTCGTCGAAGCGATATCGCCCGGGTCAATAGCCGACACATCGCCCTCGTAAGGCACACCATCGACTACATAAAGAGGCGAAGTAGAACTATTGATAGATCCGATACCACGGATACGGATGCTTGCACTCGAGCCCGGCTGACCGCTGGTCGTAACCACTTGCACGCCCGCCACCTCACCTGCGAGAGCTTTGGAGATCTCGGAGGGACTCTTCTTCTCGATAGCGTCCGCATTCACTGCCTGTGCAGAACCGGCAAAACTACCTTTCGAGACATTGCCGTAACCCGTTACGACAATCTCTTGTACCACCTCGGTGGACTCATGCAGCGTAACGCGTACATTCTTCTTTACCGCCACCTCTTGCGACTGCATACCCACGAAAGAAACAACGAGGGTAGTGGCATCATCCGGCACGGCCATCGTAAACTCTCCATCGAAATCGGAGATAGTACCTACCGTACCACCTTTCACTTGGATGCTGGCGCCAATCACTGGCTCGCCTTTCTCGTCTACCACCACACCGCTCACCTGCTGGTCTGCCAGAGCAGCGAGTGTGCAAACGCTGAGCATCAATAGGGTTAGGACTTTTTTCATCTGTACTATATTATTTTGTTTTCTGTATTTTATTCGGGATGCATATCACCCTACTATGCGCCTGCTGATGCGGGATACGGAGCAGACGGGCGCAATTTTATTCCGTCAATATACAATACGGACTCCACATAAAAGCGTGCAAAGGTACGGCTATTTTTCCACACCTGCAAACAAAACGGCATTTTTTTATGCTAAAAAGCAGCAAAATGCGTATTTCCTCTGTTTTTGATGCATAAATATGTCATTTATGCGAGATATGCAGTTTAGGGACAATATACAAAAACCTCCTTTTCCTCCCCCCCCTTAGGAGGGGCTTACCGAAAATAGAGGGATAGTATCCTACATAAGGAACGATAATGCAGGCGGCTTGGAGAAAAGGGGGTCTCTTCTGCGAAGACCGATTAGAGTGGGCTTATTCGTAGATTAGGGTAGAAAGGCGGGTGGGAGCGAAGAGGTCTTGGGCTATGGATTGGAGAATAGCAGGGGTGGTGCGGGCTACTTTGGCATAGGTCTCCTGCCATGTGGGTGCCGTACCGAAATACAACACCGATTTCGCCATAGCGAGGGCGTTGTTCTCCTGATTCTCCGCTGCTATCGCCATCTGTCCACGCAACTGAACCAACGCACGATGCAACGCCGCTTCGGTCAGCGGATGTTCCGCCATATAGACCAACTCTTTGCGTACCAGCGCCATACACTGCTCATGCTCTTCCGGCTCGCAAGCAAAATAGGTACACCAGTAGCCCGTATCCGACAGGGGCGTATAGGTGGACTCGATGGTATAGACCAGCCCCCGCTGCTCACGCAGGCTGAGGTTCAAGCGCGAGTTAAGACTGCCGCCGCCCAAGATATTATTCAACAGATAGAGCGGCAATTGGCGTTCATCACCAAGAGGATACGCCTGCGTACCGAGCATGACATGCTGCTGGTGGGTGTGCTTCTTGTAGGTAACCGTTGCCGCCTTATTTTCCAGCACAAACATTCGCATCCGTGTATTTTCCACAACCGGATACCCCGCAAATTCTTTTTCCGCTAAGCGAAACACCCGCTCTGGGGCAATGTTTCCCTGAAAAAAGACCACCATTCGGCTCGGTTTATACTGTTTATGCAGCCAATCGATCGCCAGTTCGGGCTTACTGCTGATGTGGCGCAAGGTCTTCTTGGTACCGAGTATGGGCATCGCCAGCGAGTGATTACGGAAAAGCAGGTTCTCAAAATCATCGTAGATGAGCTCGCTCGGCGAGTCGTTGTAACTCTCCATCTCGTCGTAAATGACCATACACTCCTTGTCAGTCTCCGCTTTCGGGAAGGTCGGTTCCGTCACCATCTCCGCAAGGAGACGGAGCGTAGAGGCAACATGGTCTGCAGTAGTGGCGGCATAGAAAGTGGTCTCCTCCTTGGTAGTATAGGCGTTCACCTCACCGCCTACGCCCTCGATACTATTGATAAGCTGTCGGGAAGTATGGTGGTGCGTTCCCTTGAAGACACAATGCTCAATATAATGCGCCATACCGTTCTCTTCTGGTTTCTCGTCGCGCGTACCCGTACCGACCATCACCCCCATATAGACCACCTCGGAAGCGGTCAAACAATGCACTACCCGTATGCCGTTGGGCAGCGTATGATAAAAAGTTTCAGCCATTTTTGTTGCTCTTATTTGTGTACATCAATAATTTGTCGTACCTTTGCAGCCGTTTTCAAGCATAACACTGCGGCATTGGCGGAATTGGTAGACGCGCCAGACTTAGGATCTGGTTCCCAACAGAGTGAAGGTTCGAGTCCTTTATGCCGCACCAAGGGCGAGCCTTTTTGGCTCGCTTTTTTGTTTTGGCTCGCTTTTTGTATTGTTCACAGCGGTGCCGTTACAGGCTTCGTACAAACAAAAAAGACGAAAAGACGAAAAGCCAAACGCATTACAGCAATTACGCAAACTATTTCAAATATGAAACGCAATCTATTCTTCGCCGTTGCCCTGGTTGCCTGCTTGGCATCCTGCAGTTGGGATCAAGAGTCGCAGTACACCCCCACCATTACGCCATCCTATTTCGTGTGCCACCATGCTGACACCACCGCCACGGGCGTATTGTTGCCGCTCGATACACTGAGTATCAGTATGAAGGACGACAACTACATTCTTGATACCGTGCATACCAACGACACCGTGCATTTCTCTATTATGTTGCGTAGTTTTACGAACAATCTCACCGGCTTCACCATCGAATACGATAGCGCACAACTTGCTTTCACCATCGATTCCATTTCGGCCATTCAGCATGCTCTCGACAGCACCTCTGTGCCCTCGCAGTGCCAGTTGAAATTTGCACCAGGCTATGTCGTTGCCGTTTTCCCTGTGCGATATATTCCTCGCAAGACCGGCACGCACGATTTCAAACTCACCGTCACGAGCGATTCTAAGTACTCGCCCGTTTCCTACACCCTTCGCCAACCCGTCGAGCAGCCGTCCATCCCTTCCATACTCTAAAAATCAACCACTCTCAACCGACTACTCCTTTCGCCTCTTCCCATAATTTATCCATTTCCTCGAGCGACAGGTCTTGCAGACGGTGTCCTTGTTCCGTTGCTTTTTGTTCTATGTAGTTGAATCGGCGGATAAATTTCTGGTTGGTCATCTCCAACGCATTGTCAGGGCGTATTTTGTAGAGTCGTGCCGCATTCACCAGCGAGAACAGCACATCGCCAAATTCTTTGGTCGCTTTGTCTGTGTCCTTATCCGCTGCCGAACTATCTCTGTCTTTCATTTCTGCCTCAAATTCGGCTATCTCTTCTTTTACCTTTGCCCAGACATCGGCGGGCTGTTCCCAGTCGAAACCTGCATTGGCGGCTTTGTCCTGGATACGGTAGGCTTTGACCAAGGCGGGCAGTGCTTCGGGTACCCCCTCCAACACCGTCTTGTTGCCGCCTTTCTCTTTCAGTTTGACTTGCTCCCAGAGATGACTCACCTCCTCGGCGTTCTTTGCCGCCGCTTCGCCATAGACATGCGGGTGGCGGAAGATGAGTTTGTCGCAAAGGCGGTTGCAGACATCGGCGATATCGAAATCGCCTGTCTCGCTGCCTAACTTGGCATAAAAGACCACATGGAGCAACACATCGCCTAACTCCTTTCCTATCTCCGTCTTATCGTTCTTGACTATCGCAGCGGCAAGTTCGTAGACCTCTTCGATAGTGTTCTGGCGCAGGCTTTCGAATGTCTGTTTCCGATCCCACGGGCATTTCTCCCGCAAGTCGTCCATTACGGTCAGCAGTCGGTCGAATGCCGCCAATTGCTCGGCTCGGGTATGTAGGGGCTGTTTCATTTTTTAAGGGGGGCAATTATGAATTAGAATGTATTTTTTGGGGGGAGTATAGATTCTATATAAACCAAACACTTTGGGCATTCTATGGACATGGAGGGTACTCTGGACATCCTTTTTCTACTGTGGGGCGTAAGGGTAAACATCTATGAGAATAACGGCGACTACGACTAAGGGGAGGCAGGACTGTCGCCCGTCATCAGGGTGATACTGCCGGTGGGCGTCATTCGGGCAAAAGTCCACTGTCGGAAACAGTCACCCAGTATCAAAATGCGGCTATCGGGGGTCATCTGCAAGTCGAGTTCAATATGGCGATGACCGAAAATATAGTAATCGTGATGATTGCCCTTGCGCTCCTGCTCCTTGGCATACAACACCAATTCCTCGTTTTGCTCCCCCTTGTACGGGCAGGGATACGCCAATTCCTTGCGACGGCTCTGTGCCGCCCAACCATAGCCGAAACGATTGCCCCACACCGGCGGCACCAAACGGAAAAGATACTGCAAGAAGCGGCTATGGAAGACCCATCGGAGTGCTATAAAACACCGTATCTTCTTCCTCACCTCGGGAGGATAGAATGTCTGCCAATCGGACGGGAGAATACCGTCGCCATGCGCCAGAAAGACCCGCTTGCCCGCTATCTCTACCGTCGTCGGACGACGCACCACCTGCACGCCCGTCTGCCGCTCGAGCGCACCGAAAGTCCACATATCGTGGTTGCCGACAAAAAAATAGACGGGGATACCACGACCGGTAATCGAGCGCAGCGTCTGCAGGAAAGGGGTATACTCCCGCTTCGCCTCATCGTGCCAGAGGTACTCGTACCAATAGTCGAACATATCCCCCAACAAATAGATAGCCTCAGCGTCCTCCGCCATACGCGACAAAAGACGCACCACCCGCTGCAGGTGTGCCGCCCTGTCGGTCATAGCGCGTGAACCTATATGTGCATCACTTAGGAAATAGTACATAGGAGAGGAGAAATTCTGGAGGATATAGGTGTTCTACATAAGGAATAGAGGCATTGTTTACATCATGCCCAATTCGAGTTTGGCTTCTTCGCTCATCATGTCTTTGTTCCACTCGGGCTCGAAAACAATGTTCACCCGCACCTCACGCACCCCCTCTACACTGCCTACCTTCTGGCGAATGTCCTCCACAAGGAAATCACCTGCCGGACAACTCGGCGCCGTCAAAGTCATGTCTATCGTACAGACACCGTCGGCACTGAGGTCTATATTGTAGATCAAGCCCAAATCGTAGATATTAACCGGTATCTCCGGATCGAACACCGTCTTGAGCATTCGCAGTATCTCTTCTTCGGTTTGTAGAAATTCGTTCATTTTTCTTCGTTTCGTGTTAAGAGTTGAAGTGCAGTTTAGAGTAGTTTGGTATTGAGAGTTTCGTGTTGAGAGGGTGTTTTTTTAGTCGGGCTGGGGAGGAGTGGATTGCAAGTAGGCATCCTGTTCCTCGACCATGCGACGGAACTTACCTATCTGCACACGGAGCATAATCGCAGCCGTGATACCCGCCAGGACATCGCTAATAGGCTGACTCCACCATACGCCCAACAGCGGCTCACTGCCAAAAAGCAGCGGCACAAAAAGCGTCAAAGGAATCAAGTACAGGCACTGACGCGTGAGACTCAGGAAGATCGCCTTGCCTGCCATGCCGATACTGGTAAAGAGGTTACCCGCCACCATCTGAAATCCCACGATACACATCGTACAGCAGACGATACGCATCGGCACTACCGTACTCTCTATCAATGCCGCATCGTGGGTAAAGACACGGATAACCGCCTGCGGACAGAGTTCGGCAAGCAAGAAAAGCACGGAGGTCGTAATCGTGGCACAGATAGCCGTCAAACGGTAGGCTTGGTGCATACGGTGGTACTGTTTGGCACCGTAGTTATAGCCCACTATCGGTTGCATACCCTGATTGAAGCCCATGACTATCATCGCAAAGACGAAGGTCAGGCGGTTAATCACCCCATAGGAAGCAATCGCCATATCACCGCCATAGCGTTTGAGTTGGTTATTCACCACAATAACAACAAAGCAGGCGGCGAGGTTGGTCAAGAACGGCGAAAGCCCGATAGACAGCGCATCGAGCGTGATACGACGGTCCAGTTTCCATATACGGCGATGGAAATGCAAGAGTTCCCTGGGATTGCAGAATATCGTAAACTGCCAGATAACCGCTACCGCCTGCGAGAGGACGGTAGCAAGCGCCGCCCCCCGCACACCCATATCGAGAGCGAAAATAAAAACAGGGTCGAGGATGATATTGACCGTTACCGCCGTAATAGTGGATACCATAGCGAACTTGGGATGTCCCATCGAACGGAGCATATTGTTCAGCCCATAGTAGATATGGGTAAGGATATTGCCAAAGAGGATAATCTCCATATACTCATGGGCATAAGAGAGCGTGTCGTTGCTCGCACCGAACGCCACGAGGATAGGGTCGAGCCAAAGCAGACCAACCCCCATAATAATAGCCCCCAAAAGGAAATTCAGCACCAGGACATTGCCCAACACCTTATTCGCCGACTCGTAGTCCTTGCGCCCGAGCGTAATGGCAAGAATCGTACTTGCCCCCACGCCCACCAGACTACCGAACGCCGCACAGATGTCCATAAACGGTTTCGCCACCGTCAGCGCCGAGAGTGCCAACATACCGCAACCATGCCCGATATAAATCGTATCGACGATATTATACAACGAACTCGCCGTCATGGCTATGATGGCGGGCAGGGCATATTGCAAAAGCAGTTTGCCCACAGGAGCAGTACCGAGAGCGGTAGGAGAAGAGGACATAGATTATTCTATTTTTTTTGCGAGGGAGCAGAAGGCTTCGGCAGCGGGATGCCCCTGACGGAGGGCTATCGGCGTGCCGTCATCGCCCGCCTCCCGGATACTCTGCACGAGCGGAATCTGCGCCAACAAAGGCACTCCCAATTCTTCTGATAGATGTTTGCCACCGTCACGCCCGAAGATATAATACCGGTTCTCTGGCAGTTCGGCAGGCGTGAACCATGCCATATTCTCCACGATACCCAACACAGGGACACCTATCTTTGCGTTACGGAACATATCCACTCCCTTGCGGGCATCGACAAGCGCCACAGGCTGCGGAGTGGTAACGACTATCGCTCCCGTGAGTTGCACCAAGGACACAAGTGTCAAGTGGATATCCGATGTGCCGGGCGGGAGGTCGATCAGGAAATAATCCAACTCGCCCCAATGGGCTTCCTGTATGAGTTGCTTAATGGCATTGCTTGCCATACCGCCACGCCATACAACAGCCGAAGCCGGATCGACAAAAAAACCGATAGAGAGCATCTTCACCCCATACTGCTCGACAGGCTCGATAAGCGTACGCCCGTCCACTTCGACAGACACCGGGCGGCAGTCCTCGGTATGGAACATCTTCGGCATACTGGGACCATGAATATCGGCATCAAGCAAGCCTACCCGCTTGCCCTGTTGAGCCAGGGCAACAGCGAGGTTAGCCGCCACCGTGGATTTGCCCACCCCGCCCTTGCCGCTATGGACAGCAATGATATGCGCAGCGTGCAACACGGGCGCGGACGCCTCGGGCGCAAAATTCTGCTTACGGCACTTGGTATGGATACGGACGGTGGCATTGGCGTCGACATAGGTCTGCACCGCCACCTCCGCCGCACGGACAACCGACTTCATAAACGGGTCGTTGTCCTTGTCGAAAATAAGCGAGAAAGAGACCTCCAAGCCGCTGATACGGATGTCGTCCTCGAGCATACCGCCCTCGACAAGGTCCTTGCCCGTGCCCGGGTAGCGCACATGACGCAAGGCATCTATGATTTGTTGCGGGTACATTATTCGCTATCTGTGTGTGTTATTCGAGAGAGGATAGACAGTCTATATTTTTCCGTTATTCTTCCGGCGGCGGAGGGAAACCTTATAGTCCTCCCAATCCGTAACAGGCGTACGGGCCACACCACTCTCCATAGCCGCCTTGGCTACCGCTGTCGAGACACACTCCAACAAACGCGGGTCAAGCGCCTTGGGAATAATATACTCACTGCCGAACGACAGGCTCTCTACCCCCGCACTCTGCAACACCTCTGCCGGCACCGGCTCTTTCGCCAACGCAGCAATGGCACGCGTGGCGGCCAGTTTCATTTCCTCGTTGATACACGAGGCATGGGTATCCAATGCGCCACGGAAAATATAGGGAAAACCTATCACATTATTCACCTGATTGGGATAATCCGAACGACCGGTCGCCATAATGCAGTCGGGGCGTGCCTCCTTCGCCTCGTCGTAGCCTATCTCCGGCACAGGGTTAGCAAGGGCGATAATGACAGGATGCGCACCCATGGTCTTGACCATCTCCTGCGTCAGCGTACCGCCCTTGGAGAAACCGACAAAAACATCCGCACCCACGACCGCCTCGGCGAGGGTATGGAGATCGCACGCCACGGCAAACTCACGCTTGTAGCGGTTGAGGTCGGTACGGTCGGCACGCAACACACCGTGGCTATCACACATAATGATGTTCTGCTTCTTCACCCCAAGGCGCATATACATACGGGTGCAGGCAATGGCTGCCGCCCCCGCACCATTGACCACCATACGCACATCAGCGAGCGACTTGCCCGCCAACTCACAGGCATTCAAGAGAGCCGCGGCACTGATAATAGCCGTACCGTGCTGGTCGTCGTGCATAACGGGGATATCCAATTCCTCTTTCAACCACGCCTCGATCTCGAAACACTCGGGGGCTTTGATGTCCTCAAGATTGATACCACCGAAAGAGGGCGCAATGGCTTTGACCGTGCGGCAAAACGCCTCGACATCCGTCTGGTCGGCCTCGATATCGATACTGTCGATACCCGACAGTAGCTTGAAAAGCACCGCCTTGCCCTCCATAACGGGCTTACCCGCCAAAGCACCGATATTGCCCAGGCCAAGCACCGCCGTACCGTTGGTAATAACCGCCACAAGATTGCCCTTGTTGGTATAATCGTACGCTTTCTGCGCATCCGCCTGAATCGCAAGGCACGGGGCCGCCACACCGGGAGTATACGCAAGAGCAAGGTCGGACTGCTCCGCTACGGGTTTGGTAGGCACAATAGCGATTTTACCTGCAGGATACGCCGCATGGTACGCCAAGGCTTCTTTATCTACATTGTTCATTTTTTGTACCTTCTTTTTTTTCGTATTTGGGTGCAAAGATACTGCTTTTTTTTCGAATAGGCAAAAAGAGACTTGTAATTAACAATTAATAAGTAAAAGAATATAAAAGACAAGAGCCTTCCAAGGACCAATGCAATACAAAAATTTTAGGGAACGCGAATGTTCCTTCGTTCAACGTATGCGAACAAAAATGGAATCTATTTTGTGGGAATAGGGGTGCTTCAAGAGGGCTATAAAACCCTTATATGAGTCATGAGTGCTATGGGAGT
>CAVFHY010000064.1:0-14383 GCA_963622445.1 Bacteroidaceae bacterium | reverse complement strand
CCCAAAGCACCAATGCGCGTGTGAACTGGTGGTAATGAAAGAGGATAGAACACTGCGTTGCGACAGGTTCAAACGCCATTGCGGCTATTATACGCTAGACTAATAATACAATAGAATTATGAAAATAGAAAATCAAAAGGTAGTCAAAGCCACCTACGAGATGTATGTGAACGGCGAAGAAGGAGAAGAACTTATCGAGAAAGCCACCGAGCAAGCCCCATTGGTATATTGCCACGGTGAGGGGATGATGCTGCCGAAGTTCGAAGCCGCTATGGCCGGTAAAGAAGCCGGCGACACATTCGATTTCTCGCTCGCTCCTGAAGATGCCTACGGAGAATACGACGAGACGGGACTTCGCGAACTCGACAAACACTTGTTCTACAACGCAGACGGTGAGTTTGACTCCGATCGGGTCTATGTGGGTAATATCATTCCAATGACCACAAGCGAAGGGCAGATTGTCAATGCACAAGTTGTGAAAGTATCACCGCTGAATGTGACCATCGACCTCAACCATCCGTTGGCAGGCGAGACGCTCCATTTCAAAGGCACTATCCTCGAAATACGCGAAGCTACCGAAGCAGAACTCGATGCCATACGCCACCACGGATGCGGCGGTTGCCACGGTAACTGTAGTGACGGGTGTGGCAAGTGCGACAATCACAGTTGCAGCAACTGCGGAGAGTAAGATCCAATTAACAATTAATAATTAACAATTAACAGTTAACAATTAACAGTTAACAATTAACAGTTAGTACATTTTATTATGGCAAATATCTTAGCCATCGTAGGTCGTCCTAATGTGGGGAAATCGACCTTATTCAACCGCCTGACGGGAACAAGGCGGGCTATCGTAATGAACACCGCAGGCACAACGCGCGACCGCCAATACGGCAAGGCCGAGTGGTGCGGTAAAGAGTTTTCGGTGATTGATACCGGAGGCTGGGTGGTCAATTCGGACGACACCTTCGAGAGCGAAATCAATCGCCAAGTGAGTTTGGCTATCCGAGAAGCAGATGTGGTGTTGCTCGTGGTGGATGTCAACGAGGGCGTTACCCAATTCGACATGGAGGTGGCGCACTTGCTCCGTCAAGCAGGCAAACCAACCGTATTGGGTGTGAACAAGGTAGATACCTTCGAGATGCAATACGGTGCCCCCGAGTTCTACAAATTGGGACTGGGCGAACCGTTTATCCTCAGTGCCGAGAATGGATTGGGTACAGGCGACCTGTTGGACGAGGTTTGCTCCCGATTCAAGAAAGATGAGGCAGGCGAAGAGTTGGAAGACCTTCCTCGTTTTGCTATTGTAGGGCGTCCGAACGCCGGCAAATCGAGCATACTGAATGCTTTTATCGGCGAGGAGCGGACTATCGTAACCGACATTCCAGGTACAACACGCGACAGTATCTATACCCGCTACAACAAGTTCGGGAAAGACTTCTATCTGGTGGATACTGCCGGTATTCGTAAGAAAGCCAAGGTAAACGAGGATTTGGAGTACTACTCGGTGGTGCGCTCCATTCGGGCTATCGAGAATTCGGATGTCTGTATCCTGATGATTGACGCCACACGCGGTATCGAGGCACAAGACCTGAATATATACTCCATTATCCAAAAGAATAAGAAAGGTTTGGTGGTTTGTATCAACAAGTGGGACTTGGTAGAAAGCAAGACCAATGCAGATATTAAGGGCTACGAGCGGGCTATACGAGAGCGTATTGCACCCTTCACGGACTTCCCTATTATCTTCACTTCGGCACTGACCAAGCAGCGTATATTCAAAGTGATGGAGACAGCACTTCATGTCTATGAGAACAAGAACAAGAAGATACCTACTGCGCAACTCAACGAGAAGTTCTTGCCGCTGATAGAGAACTATCCGCCCCCCGCTACCAAAGGCAAATATATCAAGATTAAGTACTGTACGCAGTTGCCTAATACACAGATTCCGACCTTTATCTTCTTTGCCAACCTGCCGCAGTATGTCAAAGAGCCATACCGCCGATTCTTGGAGAACAAACTCCGTGAGTGGTGGGATTTCAACGGCACTCCGGTACAGATGTTCATCCGCGCCAAATAAGTATATACAGCACCCTACCGGGTAAAAATTTGGGCATGGGGTGCAGAATAACGGTCATCGCCTCTACGGTTGCAAAACGGTAGAGGCGATGATTTGTATAGTTTATTGGTGCTGCGGGCGCAGAAGGTCGTTGACAGTCTTCACGGGGTTGAATGTAGAAACGGGTACTTCTACGAATATCGTATTCCAACGGGACATCGCACCGTTCCAGAGCCCAGGCAGTTCGAGTGCCAGCAACTCTTTGCCGTCCTTTGATTTGTGCGAGATGAATCCCGTCTGCGGATCGACATAGTCGGGCAGGTGGAACGGCTTGCCCTCGTAGTCACGGATGGCACAAACGAGGTCAACGGGGTTGAAGTGTGTGGATTTTGCCATGAGCGATGCGTCTTTGATCTGGCTCGACTCGAGAATCTGGCAGGAGACAGAGCCGTCCGCCTCGCGCACAAGGAACGGACCACCGCCGGGTTCTCCTGTGTTTTTTACCACACCGCATACCCGAATCGGGCGATTGAGTTTCCGGCGTTCTTCGTCCGATATGGTGGGGTCTTGCAGCCGCTCGAAGGCTCGTTTCTGCTCCGTAACCAACACACCCGCCAATATCTGCTTGTAGCGCACCGTGTCTTTCTTGAGCCGGTCGGGTACCACATTGTCGATGTTCTTGATGAACACAATATCGGCATCTTGTCGGTTGAGGTTCTCTATCAGTGCCCCATGCCCACCCGGGCGGAAAAGCAGATGTCCGTCTTTGTCGCGGAACGGCGTGCCGTCGGGGTTGGCGGCAAGCGTGTCGGTCGAGGGCAACTGCTCGGAGAAGGTGATGTCGTAGTGGACATTATACTTTGCCTCGTACGCCTGCAGGTGGTCGGCAATATGCTTGCGAAAGAGGGGCAGGTGCTGGTGCGAGACAGTGAAATGGAGTGCCGCTTTGCCGTTGCCCGATGCATAGAGAGCCGCCTCCACGAGGTGTTCGAGGGCAGGCGTGCGCACCCCGCTGCGATAGCGATGGAAGAGCAGCAACCCCTTCGGAAGTTCGCCGTAGCCCATGTCATAGAGCAGGTGGCGCACCGCATCTTGCCCCGTCAGTCCAGCGAGTTGGTCGCCAAAGGCAAAGTCATCGATATGGGTCAGAAACTCTAGGACAAAGTCCGTCTCCACACCGTCTTCGAGGTATTGGAAAAGATTCTTGAACATACGGCTGGCAGCCCCGCTGGCGGGGACAAACTTCAGCACTTTGTGGTCCCCCGCGAGGTATTGCTGCCAAGCGGCAATATATTCTTCTTGTTGCTGTTTCGTTGGAGCGAGAATGCCTTTTTTCGTCGAAGCGGGTGCAACAATGTCCAGTTCGGGGAAGCCCGTACGAAACGAGGCCAATTGCTGCTCGGCTTTCTCCACCGAGATACCGCGTGCCTCCAATTGGGCAATATCTTGCGGCGTAAATGGTGTGTTCATCTGTATAAGGAATTAGTTGTGAGTATTAAAATGGCTAAATAGCAGTGTATGCATTAAAATGATTACAAGATACGGGTATCCTCGGTGAGGCAAGTCTTCAGCACGCCTTCGGCAATCCTTCAGCAAGGGATGAGCAAGGGATAAGCAAGGGATAAGCAAGGGATCGAGAGGAGCTGTGCGCTATTCGAGGTATTTTCTTCGTGGTATTTCGGGGTTTGTTTTATAACAACCATTAACTCGCGTACGGGATGTAAATAACCCGAAACGCGATTGCAGGGCAAAATTACGCTTTTATTTGGATATATGCAAAAAAAAGAGTAACTTTGTGCGCTTATTTTGTTGTGATATACTTATCACACGGGTGGTAGTGTACTTACCACACATCCAACACTCCTTTATCATTATCCTATTATGAAGAATATAGCCTTTATCATCAACCCTATTTCGGGTACCCAAAATAAGAAGAAACTCCCTAAACTCATCCAGCAAACGCTCGACCCGGAGCAGTGGCTGCCCAATATCGTCTTCACGGAGCGCCCCGGGCACGCCACAGAACTCGCCTCGCAGTTCGCTCGCATGGGCTTTGACGCCGTAGTGTCGGTGGGCGGCGACGGCACACTCAACGAAGTGGCACGCGGTTTGCACGATACAGAGACGGCGCTCGGTATCCTCCCTATGGGTAGCGGCAACGGCTTTGCACGCCATCTTGGCATTCCCGTACATGCGGCGAAAGCCATCGAGATGCTCAACCACTGCGAGCCGATCCGTGTGGACTATGGTTTGGCAGAAGACCGCCTTTTTGTCAGCACCTGCGGCACAGGCTTTGACGCCCAAGTGGCAGAACGCTTCGCTGGCTCCACTAAGCGTGGGTTAAAGACTTATGTAGTGGATATTCTGAAAGATGTACTGACCTATAAGGCTCAGACTTATCACATCACAGGCGATGGGATCGACATCACGCACAAGGCGTTCCTGATTACTTTTGCCAACGCCAGCCAGTGGGGATACGAGGCGTGTATCGCCCCCAAAGCCAGCGTGCAGGACGGCAAACTGGACATCTGCATTATGAGCAGTTCCGCACTGATTGGGGCGGCGGGTCTGGCAGTACGGCTCTTTACAAAGAGCATCGACGGCAGCCTTTTTATGGACACCGTGCGGGCAAGAGACATTCTGCTTGAGCGAGAAGAGATTGCCCCGTTCCATATCGACGGTGATCCCGTAGAAATGCCGAAGGATATCCATATCCGCATCGTCCCGGACGGCCTCAAAGTGCTGGTAGAGAAGCGATTCTAAGATCTCCCCGCCCCAACCAACAGAAGGGACTAAAGCGCATAGGAATTGCGCAAATTTACAAAGTATAGAGGAAAATTGTAAGATAGAAATATGACCATAAAATTCATCAACAAGAGCAATAATCCGCTGCCGAAATACGAGAGCGAGCAGGCAGCAGGTATGGATATTCGGTGCTACCTCCCTACCCCCGTCACGCTGCAGCCATTAGAGCGGAAACTACTGCCTACGGGGCTGTATATGGAGTTGCCCGCAGGCTATGAGGCACAGATTCGCCCCCGCAGCGGCTTGGCACTGAAGCGCGGACTGACCGTGCTCAACTCCCCGGGGACTATCGATGCAGACTACCGTGGCGAGATAGGTATTATCCTTATCAACCTCAGCCAAGAGCCGCAGACCATCGAATCGGGCGAGCGTATCTGCCAAATGGTCATTGCCCGCCACGAGCAACCTGCCATCGAAGAAGGGGTCGTACTGAGCGACACCGAGCGTGGTGCAGGAGGATTTGGCCATAGCGGGGTGAAATAAAGCAGTTAGACATTTAGGAGTGAGTGATTAGGAATGGTATGCTTCGGATACGAGAAACAGCATACGAAGATAAGCCGATGAAACGCTTCGCAGCAACGATACTCATAGGGTTATGCCTTGTAGGGACCGTATGGGCAGGGGGACGCAAGAGCCAAGCCGCTCCTGTACCGGACGCAGTGCGTGAACAGCAGTTCACTTACTATTGGTATGCGGCACAGCGGAACATACAGGACGAGCAGAACGCCACTGCCCTCCAGCAGTTGCTCTTCTGCGAACAACTCTGCCCCACCGACGCCCAAACCAAGGAGTTCATCGGAGTACTATACGAGACTATCGGTGATAGCAAACGCGCTTTTCCTTATCTGAAAGCCGCATACGAATTAGACCCTGTCAATCACTGGTACTACTATCTCGTGGCGCTCTCCAAACAGAAGACCGAAGCCGCCAATCGGGAGTCGCTTCGTGTTATGCAACACGCTACCCGTCTCAACCCAAAGGACGCCGATGCATGGCGCAACCTCTACCTTTTGGCTGCCCTTAACGGCAAGTACAAAGAGGCACTCCGTGCCCAAGACCAAGTGGATGCGCTCGAGGGCTATAATGCCGAGAGTGCCTACAACCGCTACCGTATCTATATCGGTATGCAGGACAAGCGGCACGCCATTCAGGTGTTGGACGACTACCTTGCCAAAGAGCCTTACGACCTACATTTCTTGCTTCTCAAAGTAGAACTGCTGACGGTTACCAACGCCCCTGTCAAGCAACAGATAGAAGCCTTGCAAGCCGTTCTTCGTGTCGACCCTGGCAACCTGACCACGCTGAATAACTACGCCTATCTGTTGGCAACCACGGGAGGAGACCTGCGCCAAGCCGAGCAGATGAGCCTGCAAACCATTCGGGAGCAGCCGGAGAATGCCGTCTTTCTTGATACCTATGCATGGATACTGCACCTGCAAGGGCAAGACACACTTGCCGGATTCTATATCCGCAAAGCGTTGCAGAACGCCCGCACCGAAGACAAGAAAGAAATAGAAGCACACTACAAAGTGATTGTGAAATAATTGGATAAATGGATATACGCATACTACGATATATTGTACGGGAAATAAGACGGGCTGTCAATAGAGCCGCTGACCGGGCCGTTGTCTTATGTAGCAAAGTGGCTGCCGGTAGTGTAGTGGAAGGACTGGGTATGATAGCACTATTCGTCGGATTTGGCATAGGTTTGAGTGGTTGCCATACGCAAAAACATATCACAAAAACCGAATCTACGACAGAAGAAGCGATGCAAACAGAGCCGGAGAAATGGCATACCTGCCTTGTGCAGAACGCCCAAGGTATCCTTACGCTACACGGGCAGACCATCTCCGCCAACTGCACGATGCAAGCGGTACGCGACTCGCTCGTGGTGTTGAGTATCATGCCTATGTTGGGGATAGAGTTGATGCGCATTGAGGCCACACCGACCGAGATTATCGGGATAGACAAGATGAATCGTCAGTACACACAAATTACCTACGACGAGATAAACCGTTTGGTTACGCCTACCGTTCAGTGGACCGATTTTCAGCGATTAGCCTGCGGCGAACTGCCTACAGATACGCCCAACGAAGCGGTCATAGGCTACAGCGCATTGGGGTATAGCCTAATGCTGCGTATTATCTACCCCGCTATTCAGAAAGATGTACCCGTGCGGGCAGCACATATCGACCTTAGCCGTTACCAACAAAAGACCCTGACGGACTTGCTACAATGAAACGGTTTTTCCTATATATTGCGTTACTCTGTACGACGGTCAGCGTATCTGCCGAGTCGGTCAAGAGCCTGCAAAAGAAACAGCAGGACTTGCAGAAGCAGATAGAGCAGACCAACAAAATGCTGCAGCAGACCAAGAAAAACGAGACCTCGACGCTCAACAAGTTGCAGTTGCTCAGCAAGAACATCAGCACACAAAAGCAGCTGATACACACGCTCGGCAATGAGATAAACGCCCTCGACGGGGAGATGAGCCGCCTGAGCCGAACGCGTGATTCGTTGCAGACCAACCTCGAAGCCTACAAAGCCGACTATGCCCGTATGGTGTGCGAGAGTCACTATGCACAGATGCAGCAGTCGCCCTTGCTCTTTATCCTTTCGGCAGAAAGTTTTCAGCAGATGTTCCGGCGTGTTTTCTATATGCAGGAAGTAGCGCATTATCGACAAGAGCAAGTGGCACGCATCGAGCGTACACAGACCGAGATAGACATTCAGAATACCGCTTTGCAGGAGCACCGCAAGGACAAGGAGAAGACTTTGCAGACCCGTAAGCGTCAGCAGGAGAACCTTGCCCGCGATGAGAAGAAGCACAAGAATATGCTTACCCAACTCAAGAAGCAGGAGAAAGACCTTGGTGCAAAACTGAAAAAGCAGCAGCAGCAAGTGGCGCAACTCAATAAGAAAATCGACGAAGCGGTGCGCAAACAGACGGCGACGAAGACCACCCTTACCAAAGAGCAGAAACTTGTAGCAGGCGGTTTTGAGCAGAACAAAGGGAAGTTACCATGGCCGGTAGAGAAAGGTTTTATCAGCGGCTATTTCGGCAAACAGCAACACCCTGTTTATGAGCATGTGGTGACGGACAACAAGGGCATTTACCTCCAGACGACAGCGGGCGCAGCAGCACGCGCGGTATACAAAGGCGAAGTGACAAGTTGTTTCCTTGTAGGCAATACCTATGCCGTCATTATCCAGCACGGTAACTATCGCACCGTCTATTCCAACCTGAGCAAACTCAATGTAAAACAAGGGGATAAGGTAGAGACCAAGCAGAAGATCGGTACAATCTACTCCGACCCCGAGCAGGACAACAAGACGGAACTCTATTTCCAAGTCTATAAAGACCGCACCATACTCAACCCCGCTCTATGGATAGCGCAGTAAGAGATATGGCATACATTTTGCAAGCACACTGACGATATGAAACAGAAACTCTATATACTACTCGCCATAGGCGCCCTGCTGATGGGTTGCAAAGAGAATCACTGGATGGACTGGAAGACGCAGAACGACATCTGGTTGGAGCAGAACGCTGCCCTATACAAGGACAGCGTGGGCTTCCATATTGCCTCCGATGGGCTGCAATACCGCATTCTGTCCGACCCTAATCCCTCTGGTGCACGCCCCAATACTACCAGTACCATCATTTGCGACTATACGGGACACCTCATCAACGGCTATCAGTTCGACGGGGGCACGGCACAGTTCTCCATGTCGTCGGTGGTATCGGGTTTCTCGGAAGGACTGCGCAAGATTCACCAGCACGGCGATGTTGAAATCTATGTGCCATACTATCTCGGCTACGACGAGTCGGCGTTCGCCAACGATTCTATCAACAAAGCCACAGGTACCGGTACCGAGGGGACAAGCAGTTATATTCCGCCCTATTCCGTATTGATATTCAAAGTCCACCTTGTGAGTGTCAGCAACTGATATGCAGCGTTGTGCAATAGCCATAGCGGGTGTGCTGTGTCTCTTGCTCTGCGCCTGCAAGGACACTACCTACCGGAGTTCCGTTCCCTCCTACCCCGTCAGTCTCCGTATCGATACCCGTATGGGCATTTTCGTACATTTTATTCCCACCAACTCTTACGCCTATACCATCGTGGATGCAGACGGATACCACTTTCGTGGACAGACGCAAGCACGCCAGGCGCTCAACGATGCGTACGGCTATGCCGGTGTGGTGATATTCATCGACGGCAATGGGCAGTACACCTCGTACGACCTTTGCTGTCCTGTGTGTCTGAAGCGCAGTAAACCCGTAGAGATAGACGGCTTTTTCGCTATCTGCCCCACATGCGGCGAGGAGTACGACTTGAGCGGCGGTGTAGGTGTACCGACCAAGGGTATATCCGGCGAGTCGCTGCGCCGCTATACTACCATCTACTCCGGCGGTATCGTGTCGGTATACAACTAAAAGGGGCCTTTTATACTTGTTTTGTCGAGATTTCACACAATGATAACACGCACAGAAGTAATCGAAATAGGCACGCTCGGGCGACCGCATGGCAAGCAAGGCGAGATACAGTGCCAAATGGCGAACGACTATTGGGATGAAGCAGAAGCGGAATTCCTCCTGCTCGACATCGACGGCATACTCGTGCCTTTCCGTGCCGAGGACTGGCGGGGCAAGGGCACCGATGTGCTGATCTTCCGCCTGCGGGGCGTGGATAGCGAGGAGAAAGCCGCCCGCCTGACAGGCAAAACGGCGTATATGTTGCGGCGGGATATAGCCGAAGATATCGCGACGGAACTCACATGGCAAGACCTTGTGGGCTATCGTGTGGAGGACGAGACGGGCCTCCCCATAGGCAAGGTTGCCGCAGTGGACGAGAGTACGCTCAATACGCTGCTCGAACTCGAGGACGGACGCCTCTTGCCCGTTCACGAAGACTTGATACACGCCCTCGACACCGATGCACGCAGGCTGCGTATAGTAGTACCGAATGGCATATAGAAGAATCACCGATGAAGAAACTGACCATACAAGAGATGCACCGCCTGACGCCCGAAGCGTTCCACGATGCGGAGAAGTTGCCCTTTGTAGTTGTGCTCGACAATGTCCGCAGCCAACACAATATAGGGGCTGTTTTCCGCACAGCGGATGCGTTCCTGCTCGAGAAGATATACCTATGCGGTATTTGTTGCTGCCCGCCCAATGCAGAAATACATAAAACAGCACTCGGCGCAGAAGAAACGGTAGCGTGGCATCATTTCGACGACACTCTCGAAGCAGTGCATTCCCTGCAGGCGCAGGGCTATATCGTCTATGCCATCGAGCAGGCACACGACTCCATCACCTTGGAGCAAGCGGAAGAAACCATTCGTGCATTCTTCCACCAACCAGAACCGGACCAGCACTCTAACGAAGTAACCGGATCGAACTCCCCCAAGGTACAGTCTCCCAAAGGCATAGCCGTAGTACGATATGCTGTTCGGGGAGAATGCGCCCCTGCCAAGGTACAGTCTCCCAAAGGCATAGCCGTAGTACTGGGACACGAGGTCTTTGGTGTACAGCAGAGCGTAGTGGACGCCGCCGATGGCTGTATCGAGATTCCGCAGTACGGCACCAAGCACTCCCTCAATGTAAGTGTTACTGCCGGCATCGTTCTCTACACCCTTTCCACCGCCATGCGCTAAAAAGAAGAATAGTAATCCCTACCCACCCAACACCCAAAAGAAAAGCCCTGTCTACAACATAGATAGGGCTTTCTTCATCGTGTATTGTACATTGCCAATTGTCCGTGGCGACACGCCATATTCAGGGGAAGTGTCTTTTGGCAGTGGCGTTATGGTCAGCGGTTTTCCCTTGTGATACTCTATTCGATAGAACGACGGTGCAGTACTCTCCTCTGTGGTATAGCCCACACACACAAGGTAGAAACGGTCGCCTTCCCGCAGGTTTTTATAGGAGTCCAGGAGCGATGTGGTGTCATTGCCTGAAATGGTGAACGATGAAATAGAGAAGTCGTTCTTGTAGTAGGTTTCCATCATGCCCACATAGTAGGCGTATGCGGCGGAGTACTCGGGAATAACCAGCGTATCGAGCAGGAAATAGTGCAGTACCTCAGAGAACGATACTTCTTCGTAGAGATAGGTATCGTCGTTGCTCGGCACGACATAGTAGGTGTCGTCCTTGGTCGAGTCGGCATGCACTTGAAAGGTTATATCCGATACGGGTTTTGACGGTGTATGGAACGCCCGCTTCAACAGTTTGTTCTGCGGCTTATTCTTCTTGTTCAGGTAGTAGAGAAAGCCGATATAGTCCGTGTTCGGCTCGAGCATATACAGCACATCGGCGACAGCCCCCGAATAGAACATCACCTCTTCGATAGCCGGTGCTTGTTGCCCCTGCTCGGTGTAGATAGCGCAGATAGTGTCGTACAACTCTTTAACCTCCGCAAAATTACGATCTATGAATTTGCGGTCGGTATGGCTAGCGTTGAATTCCTTTTCTGGCACAGCCCCAAAGATATAGTGGTTCGACTTCGTGGGGTTGATCTCTACCCATGCACGGTCAGACTGCACGCGTGTGATAGCGAATGTGGCATCATTGTCCTCTATGTCGGAAGAGCACGCTCCGAGAACGGTTGTTACCAAGGCGAAGAATGCATATTGATACAGTTTCATAAGTCTATACATATTAGGGGTCATTTCTGTTTTTTGAGGTCTTTGGCTACCTTTTGCAAGAAGGTAATACAGCCGCGCATGTGCGTTCCATAGTGCCCAAAGTCGTAGGTTACATTGGCGGTTTTGTCGCGGAACTGACGCTGCATCAACTGCGAGTTGATGAATGGAACCGTCTCGTCGTCCTGCGAGTGGAACATATAGAGCGGTGCTTGCGGCACAAAGTTGGCAGGAATACTGTTGTTCTGCAGTTCGACATAGAAGCGTGCCGTCTCCCGCTTGGTACGGTCGGTGGCGTCCTCCGTTACTATCTCACTCAACCGGTTCACACCTATCAGTGTTGACATCTGGTTGACAGTGTATTTCTTCGAGTTTATCCACTCGTCATAGTTTTCGAGCAAGCGTTTCCGAAAGAAAAACTCCATATCGAGCGGCTTGTCCAAACCCAAACTCATACCTTGAATGATCAGCGGCACGGCGCAGGGGATGCCCGTCTTGTCCTGTTTCATACAGTAGTCGTAGGTATTGGCGATGTCGTACGGACCTGCCCCGCAATAGACTTTCTTGATATGAAACTCCTTTTGGTAGTATGGGGTACTCTCCATCACACGCTGCACATGCATAGTCGTCGCACCGCCTTGTGAATAACCCAACAGATAGACCGAGTCGGATTCCACTTTCAACCCTCGTTCGGCAATGAACGGACGAACGGCAATCGCCATATCGATGACATTGTGCGCTGTTACATCCGCCTGCAGATAGGGGTGAATGCTATCCACCGTCACGCCATAACCGATATAGTCAGCCACGACTACGCCATAGCCCATAGCGGCATACATCCCCTCGAAACTGAAAGTCTCCGAGGGTGCTTCGTGGTTGGCACCTATCGTGTAGTGCGAAACAATGATTAGGTTCTTTATTGCCCCTTTCTCGGGGTAGAAGAACTTGCCCGATACGATGATAGAGTCGCCATGTATGTCAATACTGGGATATGTCCCCGCCACTTGGTGCACCTTATACTGATAGAAACACTCTGCCAAATTGCGTGCCACATCCGTCACGGTCAGCGGTGATGTGCGGCAGACATCGGTGTTCGCTGTTGTGTCATCGCCCAATACGGGCAGTGTGGTATCTACATTGTCCCATGGTGCTTCGTCGCGAATATCGCTGGTCTGTTCAGACATAGGCACAAAGCGTGCGGACTGATTCTTGTAGCGCGAGAAGTCCACATACTCCGGTACGCGTGTGGAGCAGGCAGTCGCCACCAACAGCACAAGAAGAAGACAAGTATTGTTTTTCATAAATTGTTTATCTATATGGGGTCTTTTTTCTGCCCCGTAGGTGAGTCGTAGGTCTCTCGTAGGTGAGTCGTAAGCGTCTCCTGTTCAGCCCCTGATGTTACCCTATTCCTAACGAGTGAATGTAAGGTGGATACAGGCATAAGTGGTTTCCTTCTTATTCTGAACATCCTATTCCTAACGAGTGAATATAAGGTGGATACAGGCATAAGTGGTTTCCTTCTTATTCTGAACATCCTATTCCTAACGAGTGAATATAAGGTGGATACAGGCATAAGTGGTTTCCTTCTTATTCTGAACATCCTATTCCTAACGAGTGAATATAAGGTGGATACAGGCATAAGTGGTTTCCTTCTTATTCTGAACATCCTATTCCTAACGAGTGAATATAAGGTGGATACAGGCATAAGTGGTTTCCTTCTTATTCTGAACATCCTATTCCTAACGAGTGAATGTAAGGTGGATACAGGGAGAATACCCTACATTTCTATAACGCCTGCCGAAAGGTTTCCGGAGGGTCGCCGAGTAGTTTCTCGTCCGTAGCCGACACACCACACTCAAAAGGAACACCCCACCGATGCGGTAAAGATACGCGAACCTACCATATATATATAGTTGCGCCCCGTGAGTGCATTCAGTCCGCCTATCTCGACCGTGGCAAACCAGTGGTCTTTGCCTGCTTTTAGTCCCAGCCATGTGATGTCCCAAGCGGGTGCAACCACGGTGTAACGCCCTTTCATATCCTGTTCCGAGCCGCCATTGACAGTCATACCAAGCGACAATGCAAAGTAGATATTCAGATACGGGTGATGGAAATAGGTAAAACGCAGCGTAGGCAGGATAGACACATTGTAGAAAGTTCGGTCAGTCAGCGGCTTTTCGAGCAGTTGGTTTCTGTTTTTGAGGACATCCCACCATACTTGCTCATAGTCCACTTGCCCACCGAGGGAGAGCCACGAGTGGAAGAAGTACTGATACTCTGCAAACACATGCCCCGTGTATCGGTAGTGGTCTGTGCGGGTGTTTGTGTGCCATTGGGAGGCCTCAAAGAGCATATCGCCCCACCCCACCCGTAGTTCGTGGTGCATATATTCTTCCTTTGTCAGCGCACACACATCCGACAAAGACAATACCAAACAGACTAAAATCCAACCAATGCGCTTCATTGTATTCTTATTATCGCCGTACTCAATTCGCTCTATTTCGCAGTATAAAAATCGTTATGCTTTCGCAGTATAAAAATCATTATGCTTTTGCAGTATGCAAATCGTTGTGCTTTTGCAGTATGCAAATCGTTGTGCTTTTGCAGTATGCAAATCGTTGTGTTTCGCAGTACGAAATCCACTGTATTCAAATTATCGCAATTCAATTTATCGCGCAAAGATACGAAACTTCTTTCTTACTACCAAGTCTCGGCGCATTTTTCTCGAAAAAGGGGACATTATATGGTTGAATGTACTGTCCAATAGCAAATGCAATTTTCCTGCAAAGTGAGCAAAAATGTTTGGAGAAGCAATCTGTACTGTCCAATAACAAATGCCATTTTCCTGCAAAGTTAGCAAAGATGTTTGGA
>CAVFHY010000063.1:11045-15098 GCA_963622445.1 Bacteroidaceae bacterium | reverse complement strand
AAAAAAGATATGAAACTAAAAATTTGGACTATGGCAGCAATAGCCTTGCTGACGGCAGGATGTGCCAAAGAAGCAAATACCGAGAAAGAACCTATTCATAAGCCCCAAATCACTATCGAGGGCGGGCGACTCACTCCCGAAGCACTCTGGGCTATGGGGCGTATCAATACGGTTGCCATCGATGCAGCACACAGCCGCATCGCCTACACCGTCTCGTACTACAGCGTGGCAGAGAACCGCTCTACCTCGTGGATACGCATCTGCAAACTCGAGAACGGCAAACTCCAACAACTCGAAGAGTTTATCGGCTCCGACCCCGCATGGACACGCCAAGGTCACCTTGCCTACCTGCGCGGGGGAAAACTCTATTTCCATGTCAAACCGCAAGGGCAGTTCAGCGATGATATTCTGCTCACAGGCTTCGACAAAGACATCGAGGGTTTCCTGCTCTCACCCGACGACTCGCATATCCTGCTCATGGCAGAAGTGAAGACCGTTGAGACCACTGCAGAACGCTATCCAGACCTCGACAAAGCCACAGGGCGTGTGGTAACCGACCTGATGTATAAGCACTGGGACGAATGGACGGAGACTGCCCCGCAACCTTTCCTTGCCACACTCGACGAAGAAAACCTAACGAACAAGAAACTCGAGGTAACGGGACTGACCAACCTCTTGGAGGGTACGGCATACGAAAGCCCGATGAAACCGTGGGGCGGCGTGGAGCAATGGGCGTGGAGCCCCGACGGCAACACCATAGCCTACACCTGCCGCAAAAAGACGGGTTTGGACTATGCCGTTTCGACCAACTCGGACATCTACCTATACGACTTGCTTACAAAGACCCACACCGACCTGACAGAAGAGAACAGAGGCTACGACACCAATCCTGCCTACTCGCCTGACGGACAGTATGTTGCATGGCTCAGCATGGAGCGTGACGGATACGAGAGCGACGAGAACCGCCTCTTTGTAGCCAACACCGTCACAGGAGAAAAGACATTCCTCAGCAAGGGGATAGACACGAATGTGGATTCGTACTACTGGCTCAACGACAGCACCATCGTCTTCAATGCCGTTTGGCACGCTACGGAGCGTATCTATGCCTGCACTGTACCGACGGGTGAGATACGCCAACTGACACCCGACGGACAATATGACTATGTGCCCTGCGGCAATATCGGCAACACCTATATCTGCCTGCGCCACTCGATGCGTGAGGCGAACGAGATATATCAGTTCACGCTCGACCAAGACCAATGCGTGCTGAACCAACTGACCTTTGAGAACAAGAACATCTACGACCAAGTAGAGATGGGGTGTGTAGAGCCTCGCTGGCAGACCACGACCGACGGCAAACAGATGCTGACATGGATAATCTATCCGCCGCACTTCGACCCGAACAAGAAATACCCCACCCTGCTATACTGCGAAGGAGGTCCTCAATCGCCCGTCAGCCAGTTCTGGAGTTTCCGTTGGAACTTTATGATGATGGCGGCAAACGACTACATCGTTGTAGCACCGAACCGTCGAGGACTGCCCGGCTTCGGCATGGAATGGAACGAAGAGATAAGCGGCGACTACGGAGGACAGTGTATGCGCGACTACTTCACAGCCATCGATGAGTTTGTGGCACACTCGCCCAATGCGGACAAAGACCGACTCGGCTGTGTAGGGGCTTCGTTCGGCGGCTACAGCGTCTATTGGATAGCCGGACACCACGACAAGCGTTTCAAAGCGTTTATTGCGCACGATGGTATATTCAACATGGAGATGCAATACCTCGAGACAGAGGAGAAATGGTTTGCCAACTGGGACATGGGCGGTGCGTACTGGGAAAAAGACAACGCTACGGCACAACGCACCTTTGCCAACTCGCCGCATAAGTTTGTAGACAAATGGGACACGCCTATCCTCTGCATTCACGGCGAGAAAGACTACCGCATACTTGCCAACCAAGCCATGGCGGCATTCGACGCTGCAAAGATGCGTGGTGTACCTGCTGAACTGCTGATATTCCCCGATGAGAACCACTGGGTACTGCAACCACAAAACGGCATACTATGGCAACGCACCTTCTTCGAGTGGTTGGACAAGTGGCTCAAGGGAAATTAGGAAATTCTGCTAATTATGAATTAGGGATTCCTTCGTGCATAACGATTCATGCTCGGTGGCGTGTATGAAGCATTGTTCCTGCTCGCTGACGCTCACGAAAAATAGAGGAAAATTTTATTTTTCCCCTTTTACTCAGAGAATATGTATGTTCATTAGAAATTGAAGCGATGAAATATCAATACGAATACGAGATTAAATACCAAGAGGTGGATTTCAACCGCAGACTGCGACTCTATATACTGGAAAACTACCTGCTCGAGACGGCTGGAAAAGTGGCTGACGAGTTAGGGTTCGGCATTAAGTACCTCTTCCCGCAAGGGCTGACTTGGATACTGACCCGTCTATCGGTGGAGATGAGCTATTTTCCCACCCACGGCGAGACCATGGTCTTCGAGACTTGGATAGAGCAGAACGCACACGCTATCTCAACGCGTGATTTCCGCATATACCTGAAGCACGAAAACGGAGAGTTGCAGCCTATCGGAGTATGCAAGAGCCAGTGGGCGGTGTTGAGCCTCGACAAGCGGGAGATAGTGAACATATTCGACCGCGATGTATTCCAAAACCAAGTGGACGGCGAAGTGCTGGAGATGGCTCGCCCCGCCCGCACGGCGGCTATCCAAGAACCGACCGGCATAGTGCCGCATACGGTGCAGTACTCCGATGTGGACTATAACAAACACTGCAACTCGTGCAAGTACTTGGAACATATGCTCAATGCCTACCGACCCGACTGGGCGGGCAAGCAAGTACGGCTGGATATAGCCTACCACCACGAAGTAAAACTCGGGTTGCCGCTCGATACTTGGTATCTCGCACAGGAAGACGGCGTAGTGTATAACCAGCGCAACCAAGAGGGCATCACCGCCTGCACGGCGAAGATAACCATCCACTAAGCCTCCCCCCAAAGCCCCTCCAAAGGAAGGGAGGTATACTACACCATTGAAAAACAACCTAAAATTATATAGCGTACGGAACATAGCGAAGAGGATAGTCGGCACAGTGTCGGCCGTCCTTTTTTGTTTGGCAATGAATGCGCAGGGATATTCGGATGCGGCAGGTGTGAGTGCTACTGTCAATGAGGGATTACCCTATATGAACGAGACGGAACAGACTATGGAACTGCGGGCAAGGGCTACGCTAACCAAGGACTTGCCTCGAGGATTCTCGCTCTCGCTCAGGCAGGACTTTCGGGCACGCATGGTAGATAAGACCTATACCGCAGAAGGAAATACCTCCGAGCCGCCCTATATCCGCCGCCTCTACACCACACTCTCGCTTCACTACGACCCCATAGAGTATGTACATTTGCGGGCAGGATATATGCTCCGCATCTTGGGCGACAAATGGGAACGACAGCCAGTGGACTATATTCAGCACCGTGCGATAGTGGACATCACGGGGCAATACCGCTATCGGCAATGGAAGTTCGCCCTAATGGAACAACTCGACATAGACTGCCGTATGGACAAGCCTGATGAGCGGGTGGCAAAGACAGCGAGCCTGCTGCTTCGCCATAGCCTGAAAGCAGACTACTCTTTTGCGGGTACACCCCTGCAACTGAAAAGCAAAGTGGAACTGCACAATACGCTCAATCAGCCGACGGCGTATATCAACGAGATAGACCCCACACGACACTACGGGCAATATCTGACCTCCGTTCGTGCGGAGATAGGGCTACGCTGGAAAATAAATGACCTGCACGCCCTGACCCTGACCTACCGCTATCAGTGGGACTACAAGCGCACGGTAAATATCACGCCGGCAACATTATCAGGCACAGAGTCTGCCACCCTCACCTACACCCGCACCCACAGCCATATCATTCAATTGGCATACGACATAGCACTGCCCGAATAGGGGGGCGTGTTTTCGGCTGCGCTGTGTTTTCGCTATGCGTATTTTCGCTATCGCGTATGTTCGCTTTGCGTATGTTCG
>CAVFHY010000063.1:0-11025 GCA_963622445.1 Bacteroidaceae bacterium | reverse complement strand
CCGTATTTTTGCTTTTTGTGTTTTTGCCAGCGCGTATGTGGGTTGTCCGTGGGGAGACGCTACTATTATCTTCTCCGCATGGAGAAGTAGGAATGTAGCACGGCGTAGAAGAGCAGGGCAAGCCAACAGACGATGTCCAAATCGCCTACAGGAGCGTAGAAACCAGGATTATTCGGATCGGTTGTACCGGTCTTAGGCGGGGCTTTGCGGATGCCCGAAGATGTGACTACCTCTGCACCAACGCCAAAGGGTTGCAGGTTGCCACTGACGGCATAGACCATTTCGGGGCGAGATGCAAAAGGTGCTGCCATAGGGCGTTCTGTCTGTATAGGCAGTGCCTGCGGGGCGTAGTCGTAACCTATTGTCGCCCAAACAGGCGTGGCAATGAGCCAGATAAGAAGAATATAGTGTGCGTGTTTCATGGTAGTTGTGTGGTAGTAGTGTAGTATGGTGTAGTGCGTGCGCCGTCCCTTATTTCAAAAGACAGATTTTTGAGGTGGTATTGCCTGTCCGCACGAGGTAGAACCCTGCGGGCAACGAGCGTGTGAGTGTGGCATAGTCGCTCTCGGAAGCAAACACCCCTACCCTGTTTCCCCAGAGCGTATAGACCTCTCCCCCCGCGACGGTAGTCATAGGCAGAAGGCGGGTCGGTGTGTCTTGGTGGCGGGGGATATGCATACGGGGCATTTTAGCGACTGTCGGTTGCGTGGCAAAAAGTGCCGCCTCGAAGGGATAGAGCGTTTCCGTGCCGTCGGTTGTGCCGTCGAAGTATTCGCTGCCGCTCGCAAGCAGGTAGGCGTTCGTAATGGTCTGCGGCTGTAGAGTGGTGTTGCCTGCATAGGTATAGACATCGTCCGTTGTGGGGCGTGAGGGCGAGAAAGTGCTCTCTATGGTCTGGAATCCCTCGGCAGAGAAGCAGACATACTTGTTGTTGTAGTAGTCGCCATCGGCAGGAAACATAATGAGATAGGGGGTGTTCTTCTCGGGCAGATAGTTCTGTCCAGTTGCGGCTGTCGTCCAACTATTCTCCACTTTGGCGGCTGATACATTCTCGCCCGTAAAAGTGCGTAGCCAGTAATCCCCAGACATCAAGTTATTGTCTTGGAGATACTGCGGATAGAGGTCGTAGTCCTGTTCTTCTTCGGTGTCGTACACCCACACCTTTGTCACCTCGAAAGGCAGGCAGAGTGTCTCCCAATAGCCCGGTGCAAACTTGCGCTTATAGACTATCGGCTGTATGATACGGGTACCGTTGAAAGATTCCACATCGCCCGTCTCGCCCTGGTCGTGGTGGTAGATATAGAGTGTATCTGTCGTGCTACATTTCCCTTCGAGCAAGTAGAAAAGTGTATCGGTATGGAGCGTTGTACCGTCCGAGTAAGCAAACTGCACCGAGTAGCAGATTTTGTCGTTGTCGCTTTTGCGCAGGTTACTGAATGGGATAGAGCCTACAAAAGTATTGCTGCTATCGGCTTGCGCTTCGAGCGTGGTGCTATAATCCGAAGCCGAAGAAGTATAGTCGTAGCAGAAGAAAGTAGCCGATACGGGAGTCGCTGTCTGTTGATTCGTTGCAGATACTCGCAGTGCATCGCCCGTCTCATTCAGATAGAGCGACAGCGAATAGCCGTCTCCCGTTGTGGTACAGAGGTCATCCAACTCCGACCAAGTCCAACTCAGCGTCGGCAAATCGAATGTGAACTTTGCAAAGGCAGCATCCGAACTGATGCCGGAGATGGACTGATTATCGTTCCAAAGATCGTTCCAATAGGTATATTTCATTCCATTCGACTGCTTGATAATCTTGTAGGCTCCTGTTTGATAAACAGCCCCTTTCCAAAAGGCTTGCGTACCTACCCAAGAACAGGAAACGGCGTTGGTATTCGCCCAAGGCATACTCGACACACTTACTGCACTGCCCACCACATACATACTATCCGCCGAAGACGCAAAGCAGTTCACTCCCTTGGCATAAAAAGTAACATACTTCTCCTCTGCCAAAGTAATGTATCTATGTTCTGATTCCGACGACCAATCAGAATTTGCCACCTTATATTCGTATGTTCCTGCAACTATTTTTGTTGTCACAGCATAGACACCTGAAGTAGTTGTGTAACGGAAAGGCAAATCTGTTCCCCAACCATTCATAGTACCTCTTAAATACAGATCTGTTGCATCACCCAATGTAGAGTAAGTCAGCGTTATGGAGTTGTCCGAAACAATGCTATCTGCGTCCACCGCCCAAATCTGCAAAGTATGTGCAGTACATTGATTCATATCCGTTAAGGTAAACTTTCCGTCCGTAGCAGTCACAAAGAAATCATGGTTAACAAGCCCCGTTCTGTTCATACGACACTTATACCGAACAGCATCTTCCGAAGCAGACACATACACATCGGCGGTATTGACCTGTACATTTTCGATATATGCAGAATGGAGGACAGGGGCAGACCATAGAGGTACAGCAAACAGGCTATACAACGATAGCAAAAAAGGCCCACGAAAGCGGGAAAAGAGTGTGTTTTTCATATATACGGTATTACGGCGCAGGTAGTTGCAGTCCTGCTACCTATGGTGTGTTTTCAGCCACAAAGGTACTGCAAAAAGCAGAAAAAACCAAATAAATTAAGAAGAAAAACACATTTTTTTCGATTCGCGTACCCTATAAGCGTGTTTCTCTGCCGTAGAACATATTTTTGCCGATAGACAAACCTGACATACTTTTTGGAGGGCAATGGCGAAAAAGAAAAAAAGCCCACCTTGCGGTGGGCACTATCTATTGTTTAACGGGTTAATAATTAGGATACTTATCCGTTGTTTATACCAAACTATGTCACTTTCGTCAGGAGGAGAAGATCCCTCTCCCTTCATATAATAGATTGGATTAAGCGTGGTTGCTGGTATCAACGGCATTCGCACCATTCTTGCGTGCTTTGCGCTTATGGAGCGCACTCACAACGACAAAAGGTACGACAAATATCGCTAAAAAGACCAAAGTCAAAATTACTATTGATGTGTCCATGATGATAAGAAAATGAAGACTTCCGTGCCACAGACCGCCCCCGACTAAACTCCACCCCCTCACAGAGGGACAATACAGAGTACAGGCAAACGGGTTGTTCCAAACCTACTGCGGGGAGGACGCCCACGCACCCGGTCAGTGCACCGTGGTGGGGCTTTGGAAGTTTGATAAATAAATCAAGATAACTACATCCTACAAGAGCAACAGGACTAATTAGACCCATTAGGCCAATCAGCGTATTGAGGTTGACAGGACGAGAAGAACGGGCGAATGCCCAAAGGGGAAAAGCCTACCAAAAAGAATGGAAAGGAAAAGGTATATCCCACGTAGGCAAACCGACAACCAACACCTCGGCATAGGATATATCGTTCGACATTTGACACTCGACGCATGCTTCTTCTATGGCAATCAGCGTCGTACGAGACAGATGTTCATTGGGTTGGCTCTCTCCGATACGCACCCGGCTCTCCGTACGGCGCGAGAAAGCACTGTTGGACAGCAGGGGCGAATAACCCGAGAGAGCATATTGCGGCACAGCGTCCGAAGCCGAGAACGCCTCGTCTGCCGCTGTAGTCAGCACGGCACAATCCGCCTCTGCTTTGCTCACAGGAGCAGATGAAGACAGCACACACGCCACACGCAAGGCGGCACTCGCCATCAGCACCAACAAAAGACATATATACCACTGCTTTTTCACTCTTGTATATCAGTACATTCTATAGAGCCCTCCATCCGATACGGAGTACTCCCTCCTTTTTTTGAGGGGGTATGGGCAGTCTATGCGTTCTCTGCAAAATACTTCCAGAGCGGGGCGGCATGGAGGGCTTGGACTATCTCACCCTGCTCCAGGAGCTGGCGCACCTCGGCTCTGTCCAACACATGGACATGGATGTCCTCGGTAGGCTCTTGGTGCTGCTCACGCACTTTCTCAACCCCCGTGGCGAGGAAAGTATAACTCAGGTTGTTATGATTGGTCGGGTTGGGCGAAAGGGTCATAAAGAGTTGCCACTCGCCACCCTCGTAGCCCGTCTCCTCGCTCAGTTCGCGCTGGGCGGCGTGGAGCGGTGTCTCACCCTGGTCTATCACGCCCGCCACCAACTCGTAGTGCGTCTCGCCCAAAGCATGGCGATACTGGTCTTCCATAACCATCTGCCCGTCTTTGGTAATGGCGATGACATTAATCCAATCGGGGAACTCCAACACAAACCAAGTAGGTATCTGCGTACCGTTGGGCAACTCCACCGTCTCTTGGCGCACATTGAGCCACTGCCCCAGATTAAGAATAGACTTACTCTGCAGCACCTTCCACTTACGATTCACTAACTTCTCTATCATACGCTCATTTCACGGACATACACCTTATGCCAATCGGCAGACAAATAGACTATGCGTGCCACCAAGTGGGCAAAAAAGCCCACATAGAGGGCGTGAATGCCCACAAAAGGACAAGCAACGGCATAGCCGATAATAAAAGAAACAGCAGCAAAAATCATACCGTTTCGCATTTCACGCCCCGCCGTTGCGCCCGCATAAATGCCGTCCCACATATAGGCAGCGGCAGAGACCAGCGGCATGGCTATCAACCAGCCACGGAAAGCGGCCGCCCCCTCGACCACCGACAAGTCGCTCGTCAGCAGACGGAAACAAGGCTCGCCCGCCACAGCATAAACCATAGAGAAGACTACTCCAAGACTCAACGACCAAACGAACAGCACCCGCACCGCACGCTGAAGATTATCCCCATCGTGCGAGCCGATATAACGACCGACCAGTGCCTCGCCCGCATAGGCAAAACCATCGGTGAAATAAGAGAACAAGAGGAAGAGTTTCATCATAATGGCCGACACTGCCAACGCCGTATCGCCATAGCGTGAAGCAAGCGAAGTGAAGCCCACATTGATAATCGTTACGCAGACATAGCGGACAAAGATATTGCCGTTGAGCACCAACAGGCGGCACATTCCCTGCCTGATATTGCCGAGCGGTGCATAGGCAGTAGGCGAAAAGAGATGATAACGAAAGAAAACTATACCGAGCGCCAAGAGCAGCCCCGAATACTGCGCCAAGAGTGTCCCGTACGCCACACCGATAGGCCCGAGCGGCGAACGGACGGCAAGCAGATAACTCGCCACGATATTGACGATATTGACTGTCAAGTCGGTCAGCATAGGGCTGACGGTATCCTGCATACCAATGAACCAACCCTTGCACGCCAAGAGGCTCAGCGTGGCAGGCGCAGCCCAGATACGCACGAAGAAATAGCGGCGGGCAAAGTCTGCCACCTCTGCCGAGCAAGGCACACACGCCAAGACGACCGTAACGAACAGCCACTGCAACAACCATATAAGCAGTGCGCCCGAGAGGGCAATGCCCACGCTCTGGAACCAGATACGCTGGCACTCGCTACGGTCGCCACGCCCGAACGCCTGCGCTGTCAGCCCCGAAGTGCCGACCCGCAAGAAGCCGAAATTCCAATAGAGCAAATCGAAGAGCATGGTTCCGATAGCAATACCACCGATAGCCGTGGCATCGGAGATATGCCCCACGATAGCCGTATCGACCAGCCCGACCAGCGGGATAGTGATATTCGCCAATATACTCGGCACAGCCAACTGAAGAATACGACGGTTCATGTCTTCGAAAAAAAAAGCGCGCAAAGGTACCAAAATTTCGGCACATCGGCAAGAAGAGAAGGACAGAGAAAACGAAAATCCTATACATAAATCCCATACATGACAGGATATACGGAGAAACAGAGTGTACGGACAAGCACGGGACGGCGACAAATTGTGGGAAAAAGGGGACTTTTCGGGCAATCGTTGGCAAAATGGAATAAAATATGTACTTTTGCGTACGTAATTATAGTACGGGAAAACATTCTTCATAGAAAAACAGAGCAAGCACGGCTTAGAGAGTATGGAGAAAAGCACGGCACTCACCGACGAAAACATAACGCAACAAACACGAACTACATAACAAGAATGAAAACACTCACTACATTGGGTTTGGCTCTGCTGACAGCCGTTTCGCTGCATGCCGAGCTGGTAGAGAAGAAACTCTACACCACCGATTTCCAAGACTGGGACGCTTTCTCGGCCTCTGCCGCAGGCGCCACCATCGACAAGACCGTCACCACCAAGGACAAGCAGAGCCTCACGCTCTCGTTCTCCGAGGTAGGCGTTGACCCCACAGGCACAGAAGGCAAATTCATCAACACCGAGGTCATCACCCCGGGCTTTGCCAAGGCTGTCAAATCTCTCACGGCGCATATCGAGACCTCCGTACTCAAAAGCGTCACCAAAGTAACCTACGTGCATGCCGCTACGGGCTCTAACCGAGGTTGGGGGCTGCTCTGCAAGACCGCAGACGCCACCCAATGGGACACCCTGCACAGCACCTGTTGCGAACAGGCAGGTACGCTCGTCTCCGTGGATGTGAACCGCGAGAATGTGCAGTTGCGTTGGTACAACCTCGCCACCCAATACGCTTTCATGACCGAATTCACGGTCTTCGGCAATGTAGAGGTTGCGCCCCGCACCTTCACCGATTTCGAGATTGACCTCACCCAAGCAGAGCCTGTTCTGCCCGAGGGTGTACAGGGCGCAGGTGCTTCGTACAACGGAGCGCAACACGGCTGGGTCGATTACCAAATCGGATTCAAGACCGACGGCCCAGTGCGTATCACCTTCGGCGGCTGCCAGTATGCCAACAAGAACGCCACCGTCACCTCCGGCACCACAGGCGCCCTGCTCGCCACGGTGGACACCAAGTCCTGCGGCTGCTACCACAACGGCGGCACGGCTACTTGGACCTACAATGTGGAGGCAGCCGACTCGCTGATCGTCTATTGCGGTCAGTACTGCCCCTATATCAAGGTTGAGGCGTGCGACTACGAGGAGGATCACACCATCACCTATTTCGACCAGAACGACAACCTGCTCGGCAAGAAAACCGTGGCGCACGGCACCCCGTTCACCCCTGCCTACACCACCGCCGACCTTACCATTCCCGAAGGTAGCGCATTCCGTGGCTGGGCAACCAACCTCGGCACCAAGGTAGCCGAAGGCACAGCGGTCGAGAAAAACCTCAAACTCTATGCTTTGGTTACCCCTATCGAGGAGGCGAAAGAAGGCAAGTACTACACCTACGACCTCACGCAGACCGCTTGGTATCTCGAGGACCACGAGTGTATTGACATCACCAACGGTGCTTACTACAACAACCACGGCTGGCGTATCAAGGCAGGCGGCACAGTCCGTCTCGCAGTAGGCGGCAAGGCTTATATCCAAATCGGCAACTGCCAGTATTCCAAGACCGACAGCGTACGCGTTATCGCCAAGGAGAGCCAAGACCCCGTCACCACGTTCTCCCCTGCAGCCGCATCCGATGGTGCCGTAACCACCTTCTTCTACAATGGTGCCGCCGACACCCTCGTGCTGACCTTCGCCAACGAGGCGTACATCCACAACATCGCTATATATAATGTAGCCGATGAGGTGGTTCGTGACGAGAGCGGACTCTATATCGTTCCCGCCGGCGACGCTTCTTCGCTGATTCTGACACTGCTGCAAGTCCAGAAGGGTGACCGTATCTTCTTGCCCGATGGCACCTACGACCTCGGCGAGAAAGTGCTTACCCAGATTTCTGTTGATAGCATCAGCCTTATCGGCCAATCCATGGAGGGCACCATCATCCGCAATGCGCCGGACGCTTCCACCGAGTCCATCGACAACACCGCCACGCTCTACCTGACGGGTAACCATATCTATCTCCAAGACCTCACCCTCCAAAACGCCCTTGACTACTACAAGGCCAACAATGGTCGTGCCGTAGCCCTGTGGGACAAGGGTAACCACACCGTTTGCAAGAATGTGCGCCTGCTCTCCTATCAGGATACCTACTATTCGAACAAAATTGGTGCGGCTCACTATTTCGAGGATGGCGAGATTCACGGCACGGTGGACTATATCTGCGGCGACGGCAGTGCCTATTTCCAGAATGTACTGCTCTACTGCGAGAAGCGCAACACCACCGGCACGGGTAGCGACGCCATCACAGCCAGCAACGCCGACGCTGGCGACAAGGGCTATGTCTTCAATGGCTGCACCGTGCAGTCCGAGTGCTCTATCGTATCGCTCGGCCGTGCATGGAACAACACTCCAAAGACCGTCTATCTGCACACCACGCTCGACTATAGCAAGGGCAGTTTCTCGCTCTACGACGAAGGAAAAATTGTCCGCTGGACGCGCGAGACCATGAACGACGGTGTCAAGCCGACCCTCTTTGGCGAATACGACACCCGTGATACCGACGGCAAGGTGCTGACCCCAGAGAGCAACATCGTCAATTTCTTCCGCAAGGACCTCTCGTGGGACATAGAGACCGTGCTGAAAGCAGATCAAATCGCCGACTACGAGTATGCTACCTTCTTCGGCGAATGGAATCCAAAGGAGGACACCAAGCAAGCAGCCCTCTACTATACAGTGAACGAAGACGGCACCCTCGAGTGGGATACGGAGGACATCACCGAGGGTACTTTGTTCTTGATTGAGAACGGCGATGCGTTTGCCATTACCGAAGCACTCCCGAACCAACTCCAAGAGGGCGAGACCGTTCGTGCTGCCAACGCCCGTGGTGGCTTCGGAGCAAAAGCCGTTGAGGGCAAGCGTCCAACCGCCATCGACCAGCCAACGACCGGCGAAAGTAGCACGGCGAAGCGCATAGAGAACGGCCGAGTTATTATCGTTCGCGGCAGCGAACAGTACAGCATACTCGGCGAGAAACTGAAATAAGCGTTCACCCTACGGACCTCCATACAAAGAGTCCCGCTATGCGACACGGCATAACGGGACTCTTTGTATGGAGGTAGGTACTCGCCACAATTATTTGTACACAGTGGTATGGAGGAGGCAGACTACATACGCAGTTTGAAGCCGCTGAGCAGCGTATCCGGACAGAAATGGAAGACCGACGCCATCTCGCCCGCCATGCAGAAACCGCATTGGCGGCACTGCTCCGTACCGTAGCCCACGCACAATCCCCTGCTGCCGTCGGGGTAGATAAAGTTCGTCACAAAGCACTCCCTGCCGAGCGTAATCTGACGGAGAGCGTTCTGCTTCATCTTGCGCAAGCCCGAATAACTGTTCATAATCGGATAGCCTTTGCGCTTGTATGCCAGCACCTTGTCTATCAGTGCCGCCTTCTTCTCCGGCGGCAGCATCAGATACTCTGTACCAGGATAAGGGGTATGGAAATTAACGGAGATCTGCTCAATGGCGGGGTTCTGCCGCACATAGTCCATCGCAGCATCCAGCGACTCGCAATTCAGGCTGTTGACCACCATATTGACGCAGATATGCTTCTGCCCAGAGCGGCGGATGTTCTCCTCCAAGCGGGCGAAAGTACCCTCACCGCGGATGCTGTCGTGGTACGCCCCCACCCCGTCCATCGATACCCATATCGAGTGCGGATGTATCCACGAGAAGTCTTGCTGGGCATTGGTTGTAACAGTAATAGAAAAGAAACCTATCGCCCGTGCCTTGTCTATCAGGTCGTTAATGGTCTTGTCCCCCTCTTTCCACAGTGTCGGCTCCCCGCCCTCGAGGTCGATAAAACGCGAGCCCTGCCGATAGGCATAGTGCATATCCGCCACAATCTCATCGTAGGTACGCTGCCTATAGCCCGCACTGCCATAGACAGAGCAGTGCTTGCAGCGCAGGTTGCACTTGTCGGTAATGAACAGCACCGTCTGCAGCGGTGCCTTGCGCCCGAAGAAGCGCGCCCGCACAAACCATTGTGCTAAGTAGAAGTATTGTCGGAGCATTTTTGTTGAGAGCAGTTTATCAGTTGATCGTTAAAAGATATAGGGATGCGGAAAGTTTAGAGAACAGAAAGCACAATATGTACTACAATGAGTATCAAGCAGAAGAAGGTACAGATATTGCGGGCAAGGAGCCAGCGAATCAAAAACCAATCGATCCCCGCCTGTACATAGTCGTCCCATTTGCCCATCGGCCCCATCCACCAGCGGGGACTTGTTAAGCACGGCAAGTTATGCACAAAACGATAGGTAGAATAAATCAGATAGAGCGACATCGGCAGCGTGGCAAGCGTCAGCAGATACCACGCACTCCACCAGCCAAGCACTATCCCCACGCCGAGCAACACAAAGGGCAGCAAGGCGAACACCGCCACAAAAGCCAACATCACAGCAGGGCAACGCAACAGGCGGGCAAAAGTCATCTTACCCAAAGCAGCATCGGCATTCACCTCCATTACGGAATGAACAAACAGAATGTTCGTCACGAGGCTGCCTACCGCCACCCCCATAAAAAGCATCTGCCACGAGAACAGCGTCCCCGTCATCGCCGCCTGCACACCAAGCATATTCAGCGGGCCGAACATCAATCCGATAACCAACTCGCCCAAGCCGTGGTAACCCAATTCGAGCGGTTTGCCCGAGTAACTCAACCCCAGCAACAACCCCAATACGGCATACAGCACGATGCCCAATGTTGCCTGCCAACCGTGCAGCAATCCCTGCGAAAGGAACGCCACCAGCCCCATCGAAGCGGCAAAACAGAGAAACCACGCCACCGCCCAACCCAAGGCGTGCAAGGTCGTCGCCCCGCTGCGGATATAGTGGCACTTGTCCGTCCTCGCACGGATACTCTCGGAACAGAGTTCGGAGCGTACGCGGGAGTCGTGTCGATAGTCGAAATAGTCGTCCGCAAGATTCATACCGAGATGCGCTGCACACACACCCAACAACACGGGCAGTGCCAGCCACCATACAAAACCCTCCTGCCCTATACAAAGCACCATGGCCGTCAGGCAGGGCAGAGCCGACTGAGGCAACGAGATATCACGGCTGTTCTTCAGCCAAAAACGAAGCGAATACACTATATCAACTATTAGGAATTATTACCTTGTGTAAGTTGTAATTTGTAATAGGGTGCAAAGATACTGCTTTTTGGCGAAGTATGCAACCACACAATCAGAAATCA
>CAVFHY010000062.1:0-15150 GCA_963622445.1 Bacteroidaceae bacterium | reverse complement strand
ACAAAATTACAACGAGCGGCTGATTCTACCCAAAGAACCAGCCGTTTTTTTGCCCATAAGCTGCCCCAAAGAAAATAAGTTTTACCGGACAGTAATAACTATCCACTTTCAACTATCAACTCTCAACTACTATCAACTATCAACTACTATCAACTATCAACTATGCACATAAGGACTTGGAAGTAAAAAAATGATACGAAAATACAAAAACACTTGCAGGAATCAAAAAATAGCAGTACTTTTGCACCCGCTTTCGGTGAGAAAGTGCGTTCGCGCCTCTGCAATTGACAAGAAAAACTTGTTTTTCGCAGTCAAAGAGGAGGAATCGCGGCGACCCAAAACAACGCAGTTGTTTTCTTTGTCGCAAGCGCAATCAAAGACGGAAGAAATTCCTTAGTACTTGACAAGAAAAAACTTGTTTTTTTTCGCAGTCAAAGAGGAGGAATCGCGGCGACCCAAAACAACGCAGTTGTTTTCTTTGTCGCAAGCGGATTCCGACGATGTCCAATGGTATAAAGGCTATTACGTCAGATTTTGGTTCTGAAAATCCTGGTTCGATTCCGGGTTGGACAACCTAAGAAGAGCCTTACGGCTCTTTTTTTCGCCCACACCGGCGAAGCAATTGCACAATGCTAATTATGGTATTTTTTTATGCCGCAAAGGTCGGCCAAGAAAAATAGACGAAAAACATTTTCCTCCATTTTTCACAAGCGACAGCGAGCAGGAACAAAATACTTTTGAGGCAAGAATGTAAAACTTTGTGGGTGTAGGGCAGTGTGATGGGATACGGGCAGCCACACCGAGCGTACGCAAGTGCGATACTTTCTGCCCCATATTGAGTAACACTACAATAAACAATGAAGACTTTTGAACTGACCGGTACTCCCCGTGCGGAGTTTGGTAAGAAAGCCGCTAAGGCTTTGCGTGCGGAGGAACTCGTTCCTTGCAATGTGTACAGCGCAGCCGGCAACCTCACTTTCACAGTAAAGGCTGCTGATGTACGCCAGATGATTTACACTCCCGACACCCTCATTATTCTCCTCACCATCGGTGATACGAAGAAGACGGCTGTCGTTAAGGAGTTGCAATTCCACCCGCTGAGTGGCAATGTACTCCACATCGACTTCCTTGAGGTTACCGAGCAGAAGCCAGTTACGGTTGAGATTCCTATCCAACTGACGGGTCATGCAGCTGGTGTTAAGGCCGGTGGTAAGTTGGCTCTCAATATGCGCAAGATGAAAGTGAACGGCATCTACACCCAGTTCCCTGACCGCGTAGTAGTTGATGTAACTGAGTTGGGTCTTGGTAAGAAAATCGCCGTTAGCGATATTCATATCGAGGGTCTCAAGATGGTTAGCCCGAAGGACGCTTGCGTTGCAGAGGTTAAGGCTACCCGCCAGAGCGCAGGCAAGTAATCGGGGCTACCCCGCAATGATACAAAAAAGGAGAGAGAGGCGTCGCTTTTCTGCTCCTTTTTTGTTTGTCTGATTTTTTATAGAAATTATAGATTCCCTCGTTTCTCTATCCTCTATAGAAAAATCCATAAAATTATCAAAAGAAACAATCACCGGATGAAATATCTTATTGTTGGATTAGGAAATATCGGTACTGAGTACGAAGGCACACGCCATAATATCGGGTTTTGTATGATTGACGCCTTTGCCGAGAAGGTGGGCGCGACATGGGAAGACAAGCGCTATGGTATGGTGGCGAAGTGCCGTGTCAAGAACGCGGAACTGGTGCTACTCAAACCCTCTACTTTCATGAACCTGAGCGGGAACGCTGTGCGCTACTGGCTGGGGCAAGAGAAAATCGAGGTGCAGAATATGCTCGTGCTGGTGGACGACCTCAACCTGCCGTTTGGTGCTATCCGTATCCGCAAGCAGGGCTCCAATGGCGGGCATAACGGATTGGGGAATATCCAGTCTGTTCTCGGTACGGAGAACTATGCCCGTGTGCGCTTCGGTATTGGCAACAACTTCAGCCGTGGGGCGCAGTGCAACTTCGTTTTGGGCAAATGGACGGACGAGGAGACACAGCAACTGCCCGAACGCTTACAGGTGGTTTGCGAGATAATACCCTCGTTCTGCTTGCAAGGCATCGACCGTACCATGAATTTGTATAACGGGAAGTAGAATTTGGACAAAAAGGGCAAATATACCAAAAGTAACGCCCCATAGACTCCGATAATCCGCAATCCCTATTATCCATTACGCTATGCGTCATATACAATCTACAGACACTCAATCTTCTACGGTACGCCGTTTTTGGCAACATCCGTGGACGGTGGCGGCCACCAACCTGCTGTTGGTGCTGGTCCTTTACTCCGTTTCTCGCTATTTCTTCTATCGTATCAATACCGATATGTACCCCTCGGTGTCATCATCGCACCTGTGGGAGATGCTTTGCGGAGGCGTGCGCTTCGACCTGACCGCTGTGCTGTATCTCAACTCGGTCTATCTGCTGCTCATGCTCCTGCCCTTGCCGCTCTGTGTGCGCAACAACCGACACTACTTGCGGGTGGCACAGTGGTTCTATTGGGTGCCGAATGTGCTGGGCATTGCCGTCAACTGCATCGATATGGTCTATGTGCGCTTCACCGACCGCCGCACGACCTGCACCTTCTTCTCAGAGTTCCAGAACGATAACAACCTCGCCTCCATTTTCTTCCAATCGGTGGCGCAGTATTGGTATGTGTCGCTGTTCTTTGTGGCAGCGGTTGTGCTGCTTGTGCTGCTCTCGCACCGCCCGGCTCATGTTGAGCGGGAGAACCCGTGGCTGTACTATCTCAAAGAGACCGCCGTGCTGTGCGTGTCCGTCTATTTTGTCGTCATCGGCATTCGCGGTGGCTTTGGTAGTTATACCCGCCCGATTACGATCTCGAACGCTCTGCAATACACCAACACCCCACAGGAGACCGCCATCATCCTCAACACACCGTTCTCGCTAATGAAGTCGCTCGAGAACGAGACCTACCACAACCCGCACTACTTTGCCGACGACGAGTTGGAGCAAATCATGACGCCCGTACACCCCGCCATGCCGCCTGAGGTGCCGTATGTGGGGCAACCCGACAATGTGGTGGTGCTGATACTGGAGTCGTTCTCCAAGGAGTACATCGGTTTCTTCAACCACGACCTTGACGGCGGCACCTACCAAGGCTACACCCCGTTTCTCGATTCGCTGCTGGCTTGCAGCACGACCTACGCCTATTCGTTCGCCTCGGGGCGCAAATCGATAGACGCCATGCCGTCGGTGCTGTCGTCTATTCCGATGCTCATCGAGCCGTATATCGTCACGCCCTATTCCACCAACAAGGTGTCGTCCATCGCTGAGCGTTTGGGCAACGAGGGCTACACCACGGCGTTCTTCCATGGGGCGCCCAACGGGAGTATGGGCTTTCAGGCGTATGCCCGCTCGGCAGGGTTCCAAGCCTACTATGGTATGGACGAGTACGACGGGCCGGAGGCATTCGACGGCACATGGGCTATCTGGGACGAGGAGTTCTTGCAGTATTACGCCCGCACGATGACAACACTAAAAGAGCCGTTTATGACGGCTGTCTTCACCGCCTCGTCGCACCACCCGTTCCGTGTGCCGAAGCGCTACGAGGGCGTGTTCCCGCAAGGCACGCAGCCCATTCACCAATGTATCGGCTATTCCGATAATGCGCTCAGACAATTCTTTGCGTATGCCAAGACGCAGCCGTGGTACGACCATACGCTTTTTGTGCTGACCGCCGACCATACCAACCAACTGACACACCCCGAATATACCAACGCCAAAGGCTTGTACGAGGTGCCTATCGTGTTCTACTATGCAGGGCAGGAGAAGGGCTATGTCGATAGCGCACAAGCAGTGAGCCAGACGGATATTATGCCGTCTGTGTTAGAGTGCTTGAACTATGGGAAGTCCTATTTTGCCTTTGGTGAGGACGCTGTAACGGGCTATAAGAACCATCGCTACGCCGTCTGCTACAACAATCCGGTCTATCAGATTCTCTCCGATAGCCTGCTTGTGCAGTTTGATGGCGAGCAGGTTACGGCAGTCTATGCCTACCGCACCGACCGTCTCTTGGAGCACAACCTCGTGGAAAGCACAGAAGACGACCCACAGGTACAAGACATGGTGCGCTACCTGAAAGCGTATATTCAGCAGTATATTGCCCGTATGACGGAGAACCGCCTCACTGCAGACTGATATGGAGACGCGCGTAGATAAATACCTCTTTGCCGTGCGGATATACAAGACCCGCTCCATTGCCGCCGATGCCTGCAAGAAAGGGCGGGTAACGATGGGAGGTACACAACTGAAGCCCTCGCGGGTATTCCATATAGGCGACACTTTCTCGGTACGCAAAGGACCTATCACCTACACCTACCGCATTCTGCAGTTGGCAGAGAACCGCATGGGGGCGAAACTGGTACCCGAATACCTGCAAGATATCACCGCTCCCGACCAACTCGAACTGCTCGAACTGGCACGCATGGCAGGGCAATCGGGCAGAGACAGAGGCACGGGACGCCCGACCAAGAAAGACCGCCGCGAGATAGAGACTTTCATGAGCGATGATTACTTAGACGAGATAGATTGGGACGATAACGACGAATAACCTAATGAAAAGCAAAAAAGACAACATAGCCGAATATGTACTCTACCTCTGGCAGATAGAGGACTACCTACGGGCATTCCCCGAACAGGCAAACAGCAACGAAGAACTGCACCACCTCTCGGAGATGATGCACCGAGAGGGCATCGTGGACGGCGGGCACTTGCAACTCGCCCGAAATGCCCAAGCCGAGATGGAAGAACTGCACACACTGCTCTGCGACCAAGAGGCAACCTATCGTGCAGCGGTACTGCAGCTGCTGCCCTCGCTGGCAGCACTGAAAGCCAAGACACCCTGCCCCACGATGTCGGACATCGAAGCGTGCTTGACACTCATGTACCAAATAATGCTGTTGCACCTGCAGAGCCGCCCCATATCGGCAGAAACAGAGGCGGTACAAGCACAAGTCAGCCGCCTGCTACGCTACCTGAGCCGCACCTATCGCGACCGACTTGACCAAGAAGAATAAGACTACTCTCAGGAACCGGACTTCAAAAAAAACTATCCACACTCCACATCGACCCATGACTCTCCGCCAACGCTTTGATGCCGTGCTCGCTTGGGCGGAGGCGAATATGCCTCATGCCGAATCAGAACTGCGCTATGAGAACGCCTACCAACTGCTGGTAGCGGTAATGCTGTCGGCGCAATGCACTGACAAGCGGGTTAATCAAGTAACGCCTGCGCTCTTCACGGCATACCCCACCCCTGCGGATATGGCACGGGCGAGCGTTGAGGATGTGCTGCGGTATGTCCGCTCGGTGTCGTACCCGAACAGCAAGGCGGCACACCTCGTGGCAATGGCGCAACGCCTAACGGAAGTCTACGGCGGCGAAGTACCAAACGATATCGAGCAACTGCAGACCCTCTCGGGCGTAGGGCGGAAAACAGCGAATGTAGTCTGCGCCGTGATATGGAATCAGCCCACGATGGCCGTAGATACGCACATATTCCGTGTATCGGAACGGATAGGACTGACCACAAACAGCAAGACTCCCCGCCAGACGGAAGAGCAACTCGTACGCTATATCCCCGCTGAACTTATCCCCAAAGCCCACCACTGGTTGCTGCTCCATGGGCGGTATGTATGCACGGCACGCCGCCCACACTGCGAGGCATGCGGATTGGCGGCACTATGCAGGTACTACAACCATACGCAATGCGAGATGCAACATAATGGTACCGTATAAGGGCAAAAACACGCTATGAAAAACAGATAAAACCTCTATAAGAGTCATAGGTGGTAAGGTTGTGCAAGGGATAAGCAAGGGATAAGCAAGGGATAGGCAAGGGATAAGCAAGGGATAGGCTATGGATATAAGTAGCTAATTGGTCGCACTTCTACTGCACAGAAACAAATCCGTACCCTTTCGATGCGATTAGCCGGCGAAAAAGAGGGCTTTTTTGGATATGTTGAGAAAAAGTGCTAACTTTGCGGGCGCATCCGAAAATAACTGTAACGAGTGCGGGCGCATCGAAAGCAACGCATCGAACACAAAGAAACCACATATAGAACACAAAGAAACAATTTCATCGCTATGAATATATCCTACAATTGGTTGAAACGCTACATCAATCTGACGGACAACGCAGATACCGTAGCCCAAATACTTACCTCTATCGGTTTGGAGGTTGGAACAGTAGAGAAAGTACAGACTATCAAAGGCGGATTGGAAGGCCTTGTGGTCGGCGAGGTGCTGACCTGCGTGGCACACCCCAACTCCGACCACTTGCACATCACCGAAGTAAATATCGGCACGGCAGAAGCACAAGGTGCGGTGGTGGACGAGCAGGGGCGACACATCTTGCATATCGTTTGCGGTGCGCCCAATGTAGCCGCCGGGCAGAAAGTGGTGGTTGCCACTATCGGCACGGTGCTCTACGACGGCGATGAGCATTTCACTATCAAGCGTGGCAAGATACGCGGCGAAGAGTCGCTTGGTATGCTCTGTGCAGAGGACGAGATAGGCGTAGGCCACGACCACGCCGGTATCATCGTGTTGCCCGCAGAGACTCCCGTGGGTATGCTCGCTAAGGACTACTACCATGTAGAGGACGACAGCGTCATCGAGGTGGATATTACGCCGAACCGTGCGGACGCTATCAGCCACTACGGTGTGGCACGCGACCTTTATGCCTACTATCTGGCGCATGGCACGCAACTGACGCTCACCAAACCGAGCGTGGACGCATTTGCCGTACAGAACCACAACCTTCCCATAGAGATAACCATCGAGGATACCACCGACTGCCCCCGCTACACGGGCGTCAGCATACAGGGCGTCAGCATACACGAGTCGCCCGACTGGCTAAAGAATGCACTGACCTCCATCGGGTTACGCTCCATCAACAATGTGGTGGATGTGACCAATTTCGTGTTGCACGAGACAGGGCAAGCGCTCCACTCATTCGACGCAGACAAGATAGAAGGACACCATGTGATTGTCCGCAAGGCTCACGAGGGCGATAAGTTCGTTACTCTCGACGAGGTAGAGCGCACTTTGTCGACAGAAGACCTGATGATATGCAACGCCCACGAGCCGATGACTATTGCCGGTGTATTCGGCGGACTTCATTCGGGCATTACCGAACACACCCGCAACGTATTCCTTGAGAGCGCATACTTCAACCCTGTATGCATCCGTAAGACCGCCCGCCGCCACCAGTTGCAGACCGATGCCTCGTTCCGCTATGAGCGTGGTTGCGACCCCAATAATACCCTCTATGTGCTGAAACGCTGCGCCCTGCTGATACAGGAGGTAGCCGGCGGTGAGGTATCCATGGAGATTAGCGACCAAGGGCAGACTGCCTTTGAACCGTTCCCCGTAACGATAAATCTCCCCCGCGTCAATGCACTGATAGGCAAGGAGATAGGCGAGCAAAACATAGAGACTATTCTTCGTGGATTGGAGATAGATATTCTTAGTAAGGAGGGCGACGATTGGCACCTGGCTGTGCCCCGCTACCGTGTGGATGTGCAGCGTGAGTGCGATGTGGTGGAAGACATCCTGCGTATCTACGGCTACAACAATGTGGAGTTCCCCGAGAAGGTGAACACCAACCTCAGTTACAGCCCGAAGCCCAACTCACAAAAACTACAAACCCGCATCTCGGAGCAACTGACTGCGCAGGGATTCAACGAGATACTGAACAACTCGCTGACCAAGGTGGCATACTACGAGCCGCTGGAGACCTACCCGCTCGCCGAATGTGTCAAGATAAAGAACCCGCTCAGCCAAGACCTCGGTGTAATGCGCCAGACCTTACTCTTCGGTGGTCTGGAGTCTATCCAGCGCAATGCAAACCGCAAGAACGCCGACCTGAAATTCTATGAGTTCGGCAACTGCTACCACTACCATAGCAACCCTACTGCCCGCGAGCATAACCCCGAGAACGCTCTTGTGGAGTATAGCGAGGAGCCGCATTTGGCATTGTGGATTACGGGTAACAAGACCCGCCAGTCGTGGATTCACAAGGACGAGAAGACCACTTTCTACCTCCTGCACGCCTATATCGACGCCGTGCTGACCCGTATGGGTATCGAGCCTACCCGTTGCGAACTTGAGCCGTTCCACAACGAACTGTTCTCGGACGGGCTGACTATCAAGGCACAGGGCGGAAAAGTGTTGGGCGTGATGGCTATCGTAAGCCCGAAACTGCTCAAGCAGTTCGACATCGACGATGCCGTCTTCTTTGCCGATCTCGATTGGAAGCAACTCTTGCGCCAGAACAAGCAATACAAGCCCGTCATCAACGACCTGCCGAAGTTCCCCGAAGTAAAGCGTGATTTCGCTCTCTTGGTAGATAAGCAGGTAGAGTTCGCCGATTTGGCGCGTGCCGCTTTCGATACAGAGCGCAAATTGCTCAAGCATGTCTATCTGTTCGATGTCTATGAGGGCAAGAACCTTGAGATAGGCAAGAAATCGTACGCCCTGTCGTTCATCCTGCAAGACCCGGAGAACACGCTCAAAGACAAGCAGATAGAGACTATCATGCAGCGTCTGCAGCACACCTTTGAGGAGAAATTCGGGGCAAAACTGCGATAGGACAAACAATGCACCACAATGGATAATTTGTAATTACCCGTTCATAATTCGTTCGTATCAGTCCCTATTTGGTCATATCAACTCCGACGGAACTGCGCCGCATACAGGCACAGCATGTGCTGTATATTCAGTCGGAAGGAAACTACTCGATGCTGCATATCACAAGCGGCGACAGTTTTCTTCTGACCAGCCAACTCGGGCAGATAGAGCAACTCATCTCCCAGCAGACAGCGGACTATGAGCCTACCTTTGTGCGGGTAGGCAAAACCTTGATTATCAACATCCGTTATGTGTTCTATATCAACGCCGCCCAACAGAAACTCCAACTGCTGGACGCCCACCTGCTACGGCACGACCTCGTCGCAAGCCAACAGGCATTGCGCGACTTGAAAGTCTATTTCGACAGCATGGGTACAAAGCAAACGGAGGCTGTGCAAAACCATTAACCCCAAAATCATTAACCCAATCCGTCCTATTATCGGACAGCGTATGGAAGAAGATATACAAGATAGTGAGATACGCGTAATAGGCAATATGCCCAAGCAGCCTGCGCCGCAACGCCCCCGTCGGAAGAGATGGGCGGCAATAGGCGTATGCGTGCTGCTCGTGGGGATGGGAATTTGCGTAATGCTCTCTCGCTGCGGGGGGAAATCGACAGACAGCCCGTTCCGCTTCATTGCACCCCCTACCGCACAACCCCACCCGCTGCGAGGGTGGATAGAAGAATGCGAACGGCAGTCGCTTTGTTCGCCACTCATCCCCTCCTACACCGAACTGAAAGACACGCTGGTAGACACCATCCCGATGCGTATCTATCTGCCGCTCAATGCTACACCGCATATTGATGTAGGGTATCAAATGGTGCGCGATACGGCACACTATATCCTGTTCTTTCAAGCCGCCGATGTGCGTGCGGACAACGGGAATATTGTAGGGGCGTTTGTGCGCCAAGGAAAGCCGCTCAGTTGGGGGCTCAGCAAACAGGGCTACTGCGCCATCATCGAGGGCGAGGTAACCATAGGTGTGGCGGCAAACTCTCCACTCTTTGAGGAAGCAACCGAAAAAGGGGGCGACTTCTTCCGCCAGTACCCGCTGGTGGACAACGGGCGCATAGCGGACAACGAACTGCAGACCCGCTCACGCCGTCGGGGGCTTTGCTCCGTAGAAGGGCGAGTGGTGGTAATAGAAAGCCGCACTGCCACGACACTGCACGACTTCTCTGCCGCATTGATTAAATTGGGCGTATCAGATGCTATCTACCTGACAGCGGGTGCAATTACGCAGGGTTACTGCCGACTAAAGGACAACTCGCACTTGAAGTTCGGACTCTGGGACGAACGCCCCTACGAGAACGCATCGTTTATTATTTGGTAGGGGATTCCGGACTTCCCATTCCCCTCTCTAACCCTTTCAGAATCACATACAACACCAGCCACGCGAAAGCGTAGCCAACCATGCGGAGTAAAACATGATACAGAACGCACAATTCGTTATCTCGAGCCCGGATGTGGCAGCGTGCCCCAAGAGTACGCTGCCGGAGTATGCCTTTATCGGGCGGTCGAATGTAGGCAAATCGAGCCTCATCAATATGCTGGCGCATAACCCCAAACTAGCGAAGACCAGCCAGAAGCCCGGCAAGACTCTGCTTATCAACCATTTCTTAATAGACAACCGCTGGCATCTCGTTGACCTGCCAGGCTATGGCTATGCGCAGGCGGGGCAGAAACAGCGTGAGCAACTTAAGCAGATGATAGAACGCTACTGCCTGCTGCGTGAGCCGCTATGCTGTCTGTTCGTACTGGTGGACAGCCGTCTCGAGCCGCAGACAATCGATATGCAATTTATGGAATGGCTCGGGGAGAACGAAGTGCCATTCGCCATTGTCTTTACCAAAGCGGACAAACTCGGCAAACAACGGTTGGCGGAGAACATCGACCACTACAAAGCCAAGATGCTCGAGACATGGGTAGAACTGCCGCCTATCTTCATCACCAGTGCGGAAAAGGGCATGGGCGAAACGGAACTACTCTCCTACATAGAGCATATCAACAACGAAGTGTCGCAGACGGAATGAAACACCACACCCTTTTCTTTTCTCTACTGCTCTACACTGCGCTGGTCGGCTGTAAGCCGCAGGCTACGCAGACCGACCCCACCGAACAGCCTCAGTACCTGCGCCTGACAGATACGCTCGGCGTGCGCATGGCGGAGGTATACGACCCATTCAACCGCACACAGGTACTCGCCCGCTACTATCTGGTAGGGGACAGCACTGTAGCCACGCCCTCGGACGGGGTGCGCATTGTCGTACCCTTGCAGCGCATTGCCACCACCTCTGCCACGCATATCGGTTTTCTGCGAGCCCTTGGACGGACAGACCGCATTGTGGCTATCGCCACACCCCACTTGGTCTATAACCTCCCCGAGCAACCCACCACGGACATTGGCGAGGACATCAACCTGCGCACGGAACCGCTGCTTCTCTCGCACCCCGATGCCCTGTTGATAAGTGCGTACGGGCAAAACATGCAGCGCCTTGGGCATATCGAAGAGGCGGGCATACCCGTAGTGTACCTGACCGAATGGAGGGAGCAGAACCCGCTGGCACGCATGGCGTGGGTGCGCTTCGTAGGCGAATTGGTAGGCGAAGAGGCACGGGCAGACTCGCTTATCCATACTGTAAGCGAAGCATATCATCGGGAAACAAAAGCCGCAGCGCAAGTAGCAGAACGGCGGCAGATAATGTCGGGTGCATCGTTCCGCGGGACATGGTATGTGCCGAGCGGGCGCACCTATATGGGGCAACTCTTCCGCGATGCGGGGGCAGACTATGTCTATGCCGACAACACGAACGATAACTCTATCCCGCTCACTATGGAACAGGCTCTGCAGGTATTCAGCCACGCCGATGTATGGGTGGGCTGCAACGCCAAGAGCCTCAGCGAACTGAAACAAACAGACGAGAAACAAGCCTGGTTGCCTCCCTACCAGACAGGCGAGGTATACAACTTCTATCGGCGACAGAACGCCACAGGAGGCAATGATTTCTGGGAAACGGGCGTGGTACACCCCGAGTATATTCTCCGCGACCTGCGCTACGCACTCTACCCCGAGACAATGCCCGAGTACGAACCGGTATTCTTGGAAAGGCTGAGATAGCCCCTACATTCCCGGAGGAGGACCCATGGGGGGAGCACCGGCTGGAGGACCTTGCTTGCCACCTTTGTCGTTCTCTATCATCTCTTGGATGTGGCCGCCCATACCGGAGGCTTTGAGTTTGCCCATCTTGTTGAGTTTGTAGGTAAAGGTCAGCATGAAATAGGTCGGCAAGGTATTGTACTTGGCGTAACTGACAGAGTTCTCGCCCACCACCTGGACGATATTCTTCTTCTGGTGCAAGATGTCGTACACCTCAAGCGAGAGTGTGGCGTTCGACCAAGTCTTGTCTATCGACGCATTCCATATTATCTCATTTACATCGCTGATGCCCGTATAGCCGTAGCGAGCCGTATAGCCGCAGTCGGTGGCGATATTCCACGAGCGGGGCAAGTGGAACTCAATATCGCCCGTTACGCTCCAATCGAACACATTGGTGATACTATTCTGCACGAGGTTGTTCTGCGTGCGGCTATAGGTACCGTCTGCCCGCACGCCTATATCGACGATGTCGTGCGTGAAGCGCAGCCCGAGGTCTTCGCTCACCTGCAGGTTACCCGTCAACGAGCGGTCACCCAATATCATATTCCCCGCCTCTATCATTTGCTCTATCACATCTGCCTGCTGCTCCTTGAGTATATACGCCACACGCTGGTTGTAACTAATCGCCGTACGGGTATTGAATTGGAACAGTTTCTTGGCAAAAGGCGTGTTGTACATAAAATCCGCCCCGATATTCCATGGATAAGTATCGGCATTGACGGTCTGCTGATAGAGTTTGCCCGTCTGGTCGTAGATAGAGTTGTTGACAAGGGCGTCCTTGGTGAGTGTACCGCGTATGCCCGTCATGATACTCGAGAAACGCTCTTGGTTGAAGCGAGAGTACATCGCCATCAGGTTGTGGGCAAACGAAGGCTGCAGCCCGAGGTTACCTACCGTCTCGTTCATGGCGTTCGAGTTGTTGCGCACTGGTTCCATCTGCGTGATAGAGGGCTGGCTAACCGTACCCCGATAGCGGATACGAGCAAACTCTTTCTTTCCGAAGTTGTACTTGAAATTGACTGTAGGCGACCAGTTCCAAACATTGATAAGGGTATCTTGGTAGAGTACCTGCCCGTAGTAGGTCTTGCTGTGGGTCTGCGTAGCCAATGCACGCACACCGACGGTCAAGTCGCTGCGTTTGGTAATCCATCGATAGTTGAGTTCCGCCTGCTCGGTGTAGAAATTGTTGGTCAGTTGGTTGCTATACACCGAGTCGTATTGGTACGCCTCCTTTTCAGTATCCCACGAATACTGGTTCTTCTCGGAGGTACGGTTGCGCCCCGAAGCAGCGAGGGCAATCTCCAGTAAGTGGTTCGTCTTGTAGATAGGCTCCACATACGATGCCCGCAGGCTATAACTCAGTTTGTCGTTCTTGGAGTTGGTATATTGTTTCACGAGATCGGCGTCTGCCAGATTGTCGCGGGCATAGGTATTGTTGTAGCCCGCCGTATTGCCGTATTCGATATTTCCTACAAGGGTGAGCGACCGCCCGGGATGCAGGAACTTGTGGTTGTAGGTCAGTTTGACGCCTGCCGATACCTCACGCGTGGAGTCCACCTGTTTCTGCGTACCGTCGTTGATAAGCGTGTCGCCCCGATGGTAGGTGTAGTCCTCGTAGGTAACATTGCTTTGCCCCGTATAGGAGAGCGTTGGTTGAATAAGCAACTTGTTGAGCGTATCGATTTGGTACTGCAACTCAAGGCGCAGATTGACATCCCACACACGCGACTGCTTGTTCATCGAGTCCGTATTGAGATAGGTATTGTCGCCTGCATAGGAGGTCTTCTCGGTCTGTGCCAGCGTGTTGTTGTTGGAGTGCGTCACAGCGGCATCTCCGCCCAAAAGCAACGAGGTCTGGCTGTCTTTCTTCGTAATGCGGTTGTTGAAATCGACATTGGTATTGACACCCAAGTTCTCACTGCGGGTGATACCCGAGTTGGCGTCCATACCGAAACCGCCTCGTCCACGCCCCATACGCACCTCGTTGGTGTTGTTGGCGCTACCGATTATCGTAGTCTGGCTCTCGCCCAAGAGGATATTGGTAAAGAGGTTCGCATTGTAGCGGAAATCGTTCTCGAAGAAGTTCTTTGTACGCTCGCCTGCCGTTTCGCCGTAGGCGGTGTTGCCGTAGTCGAACCAACCACCGTTGTCCGTCACCATATCGGCGCCAATCGAACCCGTGTACTTGCCAAAGACACCCCGCTTACGGTCTTGCTTCAAGGTGAGGTTGATGATATGCTCGGAGTCGTCATCCTCAAAGCCCGTCATCTTTGCCACATCGGACTTCTCGTCGATTACCTGAATTTTCTCAATCATGTCGGCAGGTATATTCTTAGTCGCCGACTGCACATCGCTGCCGAAGAACTTCTTGCCGTCGATACGCACAGCGGTAATGCTCTCGCCATTAACTGTCACATTGCCCTGCTGATCGACCGTAACGCCGTTCATCTTCTTGAGCAGGTCCTCTACCATGGCGTTCTCTCCCACCTTGTAGGCAGAGGTGTTATACTCGATGGTGTCGCCTTTGACGGTCATCTCGGCGGCATGCCCCTGCACACTGACCTCTTGCAGCGCCAACACATCCTCGCTCAGACGGATGGTCTTAACCGTGACGATATGGTCTTTAGCGGTCTTGGCCGACACCGTAACCGATACGGATTGTTCCTTGAAACCGATACTCGACACAAGCAGTTTGTACTGCCCGGGCTGTATGCCATGCAGAGTGTACTGCCCCGCAGCGTCCGTCTGCGCTCCTTGTACCATAGTAGAGTCGCCGCCCGCATAAGCAAAAAGGCGCACCGTTGTCATCTCCACCGCCGAGCCGTCGGTGTTGCTCACTACCTTACCCGTGATGCCATACTTAGAGGAAACGCTCTGTGCGCTCATAGACTGCGGCAACAGAAGCCCGCATAACAAGCAAAGTGTTAGTGCTATAAGATGTATCTTTTTCATACTGCTACGCCCTTTGCAAATCTTGTGCCAAAAAGAAAAATACTTTCGTTATACTTTGACCGTACCCCGTAGCCACTCTTGCTATACTGTCCAATAACAAATGCCATTTTCCTGCAAAGTGAGCAAAGATGGTTTGAGAAGCACCCAAACGGTGTGAGGATGTTCTATTTTTCTCGTGGGCGACGGTTTCATTTCTTCTGTATCTTTCGTCTCTTGCAGCACACAAAATGCTCCACGATCGGCAGATTTATCCATAAAAATTGCCTTACTTCATACTAGGGAAAAGTATCGGACAAATCAGCCTCAAATCTCGGACGTATCCCCTTACCACACCCATAGCACTCC
>CAVFHY010000061.1:0-15184 GCA_963622445.1 Bacteroidaceae bacterium | reverse complement strand
AGCGAAATAGAATATGAAAACAGCATTGATAACAGGAGTAACGGGACAAGACGGTTCCTACCTCAGTGAGTTCCTTTTAGAGAAAGGGTATGATGTACATGGTATCATACGCCGCAGTTCTGTCGATTACAGAGAGCGCATTGCTCACCTTGAAGGCAAGCCCCATTTCCACCTCCACTACGGTGATATGTCCGACTCAATGGGCTTGATACAAGTCGTAAGCAAAGTGCGTCCTGACGAGATATACAACCTTGCTGCGCAGTCGCATGTACAGGTCAGTTTTGATTCGCCGGAGTACACGGCGAACATCGACGCTACGGGCGTGCTGCGTATATTGGAGGCGGTGCGTGCATGTGGGCTGACACAGACTTGCCGTATCTACCAAGCCTCGACCTCCGAACTCTATGGAAAAGTGGAGCAGGTGCCGCAGAATGAGGATACGCCTTTTCATCCCTATTCGCCTTATGCAGTGGCAAAACTCTATGGTTATTGGATGGTGCGGGAGTACCGTGAAGCATATAATATGTTCTGCTGTTCGGGTATTCTGTTTAATCACGAGTCCGAACGCCGTGGGGAGACTTTTGTTACACGCAAGATTACGCTTGCGGCGGCTCGTATTGCGCAGGGCAAACAGGACTGTCTCTATCTTGGCAACTTGTCCTCACTGCGTGACTGGGGCTATGCAAAGGACTATGTGGAGTGTATGTGGCTGATTCTGCAACACAACACTCCCGAAGACTTTGTCATCGCTACGGGCGTACAACACTCTGTGCGTGAGTTTTGTGACTTGGCATTCCGTGAGGCGGGTATTACTCTGCGCTTCGAGGGAGACGGAATAGACGAAAAGGGTATCTGTGTGGCAGGTCCAAAGTATTTGATAGGAAAGACCTTGGTAGCTGTATCGAAGGACTTCTACCGTCCGACGGATGTAGTCAATCTCTGGGGCGACCCAACCAAGGCAAAAGCCGAGTTGGGATGGAATCCGAACAAGACTTCGTTCGAGGAATTGGTACATTTAATGGTACAATCGGACATACGGAAAGTCGCTGCTGACCATGCGGCAGAACAGGCTCGGACTAACCTTGCAGAGTACCTCGAAAAAGGCATTGTAAAGTAGGGATAAGACAATTCGCAACCGAATGAAGATAACCAATTTCGTAACAGGTATAGGATCGGTCATCTCACTCCGAGGAAAGGCCTATTGGAAGGAAGGGCGTGTGGATGTAGAGATAGCGGAGGAGGATTTCTATCGTGCCACTGTGCACGGTACATCGGATTATACCACGGCGGTAGAACTCAAAGGCAACGAGATAGTTCGTACCTACTGCAACTGCCCCTACGGCAGGAACTGCAAGCATGTGGCGGCTCTGCTCTACGAGATACGCGAGCGCCGAAAGAGCGCAGACAAGAAAGTTTCTGCGCCTGCCTGCCAGGAAAAGAAGATTGTGTTCTACAATACCGAGATGACGGAGAAGGAGTTGTTCTATCTCTGTTACGAGGCTTTCTCGGACTATGTGAGCATTTATCTGCAAGGTTATGTGCCGGTCAACTCGTGGAGATTCAGCCGCTCCGAACAAATAGAATATGCTTATCACCTGCAAAAAACGGGGTGGCTCGAAGAGAGATATACCCATTTCCGCGATGTGACCCAGGTAAGTTGCCGTACCGAAAATGTCATTTATATACTGCGTGAATTGGTTGCCAATCATCCCGATTGGTTGCTCTATTTCCAACAAAAGTGTGGGGGCAATTGCCGTTTGACACCTTATGTCATTGGTTTCTTGGAAGTACTGCTGGGTAAGAAAGACAAAGCGGAGAACCCCCTGAGGAATGACACAATTTGGCAAAAAAATCATAAATGGTTCTCGGATATCCTAATACCGTTACTCGATACAGAAGACCCGATTCTATTGCACGACTTGCTGCCGGAACCTATTCTCTATGGGGCATTGCTACAAAAACTATATGATACCATAAAGGAAGAGGACCTTGTCGCCCTGTCGCACATCGGGCAGGTATTGTCTGCTCTTGCGCCATACGCTACGCCTTTTTGGTGGCATACTTGTATGAATTATCGTCTTGATGTTTTTCTTTGTACGGGAGTGGAGTTGTCTCCTACGGACAAGAAACCATTGTCCAAGGAGATGCCATGCAGTTACTACGATATGGAAGCCATCCATAGACTCTACGAAAACAAGTTGGACGAAGCAATACTACTTTTTCAACAAGGTCTTAAGACTGCTAAAATGCCAAGTCCATGGAATATAATGCCTATAGACGAACTGCCTTGCCTGTGCTATGTCATCGCTCTCGGGCGGCGGCGCACAGAAGCGGATGTAGAAGTGCTGCGCAAAATACTCAAGAAAAGCAAAGACGACGATACACATCACCTGCGCCCGGTCTTTGCGTTGGTGAATTTCTTCCAATCCACAACGCAAGAGAAAGATCTATATAGTTTGTACGACACGCTGAAATCCGCAACCTCAACCCCCTTGGCACGCTCCATTGCCACGCTCATTCTCTATTTTTTCGGCAAACAGGATGTCTGTAATGGGCTGGCTTCGACCTCGCATATCGCCTTGTTGCAGGGGGAACTCTCTGCCTATACCGACGAACAAACCACATGGCCCTATCCTTCTGCTCTACAGCAAGTACCTGTCTACGAGCCTTGGGAACTGGAGTTGGAGGAGATACTGCACAATGCGCAGGCAGCATGCTGCAGTACGGTAGAGAAGAAAGCGGAGCGTACGCCTGCCGAAACACGACTGATATACTGCTACGACGGCTATTCGCCTATGGTAGAGGTGCGTGAACAACCCCGCCTGAAAAATGGCGAATGGGGGAAGGGTAAAAGAGTAAGTGCTGCTCGCTATGCCAACGGCGATGCACATACCGACGATTTGGACAAGGCTATCTATGCGGAATGGCGCAAGACACCTCGTCGGTATTCCTATCAGCCTTACCCTATGGTACTCTCCATCCTGCCTGCCGTCAAGGGGACGGATAGATTGTATTTGGACAATGGGGAAACCTTTGCGCCTATCTCGGTACGCGAAGAACAGCCTTTCCTTTTCACGCGTCGTAACGGGGACAGTATTATCTTCTCGAGCAACATATCGAGTGAGATGGAGTCGTACGACAATATATGGGTTGACCGAACAGACCCTAAGAAATGGGTCTACTATACGCTGCCGGAGGAGAAACACGCCCTTTTTGAGCGTATCCTGCAATTGGGCACTGTGCCTGCCAAAGCCGAACCGATGTTGCAGAAACTTTTCGGTGTGCTGCAAGGGCAGATAGAGGTGCACTCCGATGTGGAGGGTGCCGAGGCTATTGCGCAGGTAGAGGGGCAAACGCAGCCCACGCTGCGCATTACGCCCGACGGCGATACCTATATTCTCGAACTCTGTCTCTATCCGTTGGAAGGCAGTATGCAGAGCGTCTTTCCCACAGCAGGTGTAGAGCGCTACTACGACCAGCAGGATGGCAAGCGTGTAGAGGTGGTACGCCGGATAACGGGCGAACGCCGTGCGCTCAAACAGGTAAATGCTTTTCTCTCGGAACAGTTAGGGTGGGGGACATTCAGTATTTCTGTACCCGAGAGGGACATCAATATGGTGCAGTTGCTCCAACTGTTGCAAGTGGCTCCCGAGCAGGCAACGCTCTTCCATATCGAGTGGCGCAAGGGCGAGAAAATCACTGTGCACCAAGCCGATGCGTCGTCGTGGCATATCGCCGCACACAAGAAGGGCGGCTGGTTCGACATAGAGGGCGAGATACCGCTCTCGGACGGACATGTACTGACCATGGCGCAACTGCTCGCTATGCTGCGTGAGAGCGATGGAAACTATATCCGTCTCTCGGATACGGATTTTGTGACTATCAGCGATGCACTGCGCCGTCAGTTGGAGCGCATCGAAGCCGTGGCGCAAACACGCGGCGGAAAGGTGCAGATACCCGAACTGGCAATGACCGTCCTCGGCGGTTCGCTGCAAGGCGAGATGGAGATAGACGAACCAGACACACTGCTCCGTATGAGGGAGCGTATCCGCGAAAGCGAACAACTGCCGTTTGCCGTCCCCGACAGCCTCAATGCTACGCTGCGCGACTATCAGATAGATGGTTTTCGCTGGATGATGCGCCTTCACCACTGGGGTGCAGGTGCATGCTTGGCGGACGATATGGGCTTGGGCAAAACCATACAGACTATCGCCGTGTTGCTCGCACATGCCCAAGAGGGCGTGCAGATGGTAGTGGCACCAGCATCGGTGGTAGGCAACTGGCAACGAGAGATTGCCCGCTTTGCACCATCGCTCAATACATTGGTGCTCAATGACTTCGCTGCAGACGACCGCAAAGAGGCACTTGACCAACTCCGTGCGGGCGATGTGCTTGTACTGACCTACGGACTGCTCGTCTCGGAGCGGATAACCCTCACGCCGCACGAGTGGACAACGGTCTGCCTCGACGAAGCACATACAATCAAGAATCGCGACACGAAGTCGTCGGCAGCAGCCATGCAACTGCAGGCGAAGAACCGCATTATCCTGACGGGTACGCCTATCCAGAACCATCTGGGCGAACTATGGAACCTTATGCAGTTTGTCAATCCCGGCTTGCTCGGCTCGTACGACCACTTCACGGAGTATTTTGTGAATCCTATTGCAGCGGGTATGGACGAGCCCAAGCAGCAACTCAAACGCCTGATTGCGCCCTTCACGCTGCGCCGTTCCAAGCAGGAAGTAGCGCGTGAGTTACCCGACAAAATGGAGATACAGGTGCCTGTTGTACTCTCGGAGGACGAGATGGCTGTTTATGAGGTGCTGCGCCGAGAGGCAAAAGCGCAACTTGAAACCGATGCCTCCGTAAGTGCGAATACGCTCTCGATGATTACACGCCTACGGGAAGCGGCTTGCTCGGTAGCCCTCATAGAGAAAAATTGGACGGGCGAGAGCAGTAAACTGGATGTTATGCTCGACAAACTCCAATCGATGTTGCAACAGGAAAATCGTGTGCTGATATTCAGTCAGTTTACTTCGTTCCTCAAAATGGCGCAGCAGACTATCGGACAGGCGGGCATAACGGATATACTCTACCTGGATGGCAGTACACCTATCAAGGAGCGGCAGCGTATGGTAGAAGCCTTCCAAGCAGGGAAAGGTAGGGTATTCCTCATCTCACTCAAGGCGGGCGGACTGGGGCTGAACCTGACGGGGGCGAACTATGTCATTCATCTTGACCCCTGGTGGAATCCCGCCATTGAGCAACAGGCTACCGACCGTGCTTACCGTATCGGACAGAAGCAGAAAGTAACGGTCTATCACCTCATTGCAGAGCATACCATCGAAGAGAAGATACTCCGTCTGCACCAGACCAAACAGTCGTTGGCAGACTCGTTACTCGATGGTACGAACCTCTCGCATCGATTGACGGCACAAGACCTCCTTGCCCTCTTGTCCTAAACTGTCCTCCACCAAATAATTAGAAATTTTGTCCTGTCCTGTAGTTGCTAAATGGAAACTATATAAACGAAAACGCCCCCGCACAGATGTGCGAGGGCGTTTTGTAGTAGAATGTATAACGGAATTAGTATTGGGTGTTCTGAGGATCGAAGTTGGTCCACCCCTCCAACCAATTGTCGTTGGCGGAGAAAGCACCAATGTAGGAAACCGTCTTCATAGGCTCAAGGCTCGATGCCGTATTGGCAACCGCTGCGGCAATTGTAGCATCGGTGAAATCAGCAGCAGAGAGAACTGGGCTGGAAGAAGAGGGAATGTACATATTCGACTCCATCTTCAAATCGGCCATCTCCATGGTCTTGCTGCCCTTCTGCGACAAGAACCAAGTAGTGGAGAAAGAGTGTGCTGCCGTCGGATCGAAGGTCTTGGTAGAGTAGTCAAGCGCAAGCGAGTCCTTGTACTGCTTGTTCATATCCGAACCGATGATGTCGTAGTTGGCAAGCCATACATTCTGTACCTTAATGATACCATCCTCTGCTGCTTTCTTGCAGTCACCCTTCTCGCTGTCGATCATCACGCCGATAGGCCAACCGATAACCAACGAGTTGAAGCAGTTGAGGTGTGAGTTGCGTCGAATCTGCATAGCCGCTTGGAAACGACCGAGCGAAGAGTTGTTATTGGGATAGACATCCCCACCATCGATATAGTCTGCCGTATTGACAAACTGAGCATCAACTTTCGGACCTACGAAGGTGATATTGGAGAATACGCAAGAAGTGTAAGGCGATACGGAAGCACCATCTGCGCAGTTATCCGACTCAAAGCCGTTGGATTGGCTGATATCGGCAATACGAGAGTTGCGGATGGCCAAACCGAACTGTACATGACCCGAGAAACCGTTGTCGGTATCGAAATCGTCGTCCCAACCGTGATATGCCACAAGGTATTGGCAATTAACCGTACCACCAAACCACTCATACGAGTCGTCGTTGCTGTAACTTACCTGCAAGTGGTCCACCTTGGTCTTGCTACCGATAGAACCGAAGGTGATACCGTTGATTTCCTTGTCGGTTTGGAAGGGGAAACCTGCAAACTCGACACGGACATAGGAGATAACACCCGAGCAGTCCTCGTTGTCATTACCACCGTGCTTGGAACGGGGACCACCCTCGATCTGTTGCTCGGTCTGGTTGTTGTTGGCACGACCGCAGAGAATCAGTCCGCCCCAGTCGCCCGGACGGCGTTGGCCTACCGGTTGAGCACTGGTGAAGACAATCGGTTCGGTAGCCGTACCCTGTGCATAGAGTTTGCCGCCACGCTCAATGATAAGTGCTGCTTTGGTCTCTTTGTCACCCTTGATGACCGTACCTGGCTCAATGGTCAGTTCGGCACCGTCTGCCACATAAATCCATCCCTTGAGCAGGTAAGTACCCTTGCGAAGGGTCTGCTTGCCCGTGAAAATGAACTCGTCGTCACCGTTACCGAGTGTGTTGTTGTCGTAGAGCAGGTTGTCATCCGCAATCAGACCATCTACCTCCCGTGCGTTGTGGTCGGGATCAGTAGGCTCATTGGTGGAAGACTGGCAGCCCGAAAGAACGGCTGCGAAAAGGGTGCAAAGCACCGTGGCATGGAAAAATTTCTTTTTCATTGCTTGTTGTTTGTTGAATTGTTATTTGTTGTGTGGCGATAGTATCGCCTGTTAAGAAACAATATATATGTTATCCCTTGCGTATTGGGTTGCGCATCCCTTACTTATCCCTTGCAGAATCAACCGTGTATCAACCGTATATCTACCGTGTATGTACCGTAGTTGACAGCGTGAGGTCTGGGGGAGGGCATTTTCATAATTCGTAATTCTTCATTCATAATTACTCAGAGTTTCCACGTTACGCTGAGGAGGAAGGTGCGGCCGGGACGGTAGGAACGAGTGACTTGCTTGATTTTCTCCGTCGTGCCATCCGACAATGTGGTGGTGGCAATCTGTTGATAGACAATCTTCTCACCGATGACATCACGCGCCGAGAAGCGTATCGTCCAATGCTCGCCAAACGATTTACCAAGGTTGAGGTCGAGCATATTGCGCGGCATCTCGTAGGAGTCCGGAATGGTAACGGCATCATCGCTGCCCGAAAGACCCACGCTGCGACCGACACCGATGAGGCGCTTGCCGATGCGGTTGTACAACACCGAGCAACTCCATCCTGTACGCTCGTGGGCGTAGAAAAGACCCGTATTGATGAGATAAGGCGACTGACCCTGCATGGGGCGGGCAGACTCACGAGACCCCTCGGGGAACTGTACCCGGCTATGAATAAGCGCCCCGTTGAAGGTGAACTGGAAACCACGCATCCCCATGAAAGACAAGTCCTTGCGAATGTCTAACTCAGCACCGTAACTATAAGCACGGTCGGCATTCTGATAACTATAAGTAAGGTCGGTTCCGCCCGTAACAGTGTAGGTCCACTCGATGGGGTGGCGGAAATGCTTGTAGAAAGCCGCCACGGAGATAATCTCGCCTTTGCCGCCCTTGGGATAGTACTCGTAGCGTAGGTCGCAGTTCTGAATACGGCAGGACTGCAAGTCTATATTGCCTTGCACATTGGACGCAAGGTCGAAATCGTAGTACACTGACGGCGAGACCTCACGAAACTCGGGGCGATTGATGGACATACCATACGACGCACGCAAATAGTGGCGGTCGTTGATACGATAGGTAAGGTTGGCAGACGGGAAGAAATCGGAGGTGCGATAGTGGCTCGAACGGGGCGAATACTCGCGGTCGCGGGTGTTGCGAATGAGTTCCATATCGTTGTACTCGTAGCGTACTCCGGTATAGAGATTGACCGGTCCGAATGGCAGATTGAAGCCTACATAGCCCGCCAAAAGGGTATTGCGCCCCTCATAATTGTTGCGCCACTTGACTTGCTCGAGGAGGAAAAGACGGTCCACGCCATAGTTCTCGTCCTGCATCAGTTCTGTCGGGATATCCAACTGCCGAAAGCCCGTCGGGAGGGTGTTGGACGCCTGATTCCAGTTGTAATAGAAGGTGCGGGCAGAATAGGAACGGCTACGATACTCGCCATAGAAACCTGCCTTGAGTTGTGGCTCGAACCTGCCCCAATGGAAAGTTTCTGCATAGTCCAACGAGAGCGAACCGATATGCTCGGAGAGATAGGTATACTCGCGGGAGATATCGTTGGACGAGGAGAGTTGTAGCACGCCGTCCTCGAGGGCATCGTTGCGCAGGTAGCGGCGACGGTCGGGCTGGTTGCGGTTGGAGTAAGCATAACCGCCATTCCAACGGAATTCGATATCGTCGCCAAGGAAAAGATGGCGTCCTGTGAGTTGCCCCGAATAGGTGGTGCGGCTCTGGTAGTTGTATTCCGCCTGCTCCTCAGCATCGTTTTGCGCCGAGATACCCACACGGGTGGTATAGCGTTCACGCCCCAACTGATTGAATATATTCTTGAACTCGATGCGGTCCTTGCCGGCACGACGAGCGTAACTCAAGTTGAACATCACGCCGAGGCGGGTATGGATGGTCTGCTGGTCGTCTGTCGATTGACGGAGGTAGGAACTACGCTGCTGTGCCTCGTCGTAGGCACCATAGAGGCAGTTGAGCATATCACGGTAGTGCTTATAGTTGCGGCTATAGTTCCCGCTGAGGAGCATAGAGAGCGACTGTCCGTTGGAGAGCGTCCAACTCTCGCTGCCATTGAAGCTGAGTGAAAGGTCGCTGACGGGGGTGATTTTCTTGACAGTCCAGTCGTTATTGAACGAATTGGCGGTAAGAGAAACGCTGTTATCCACACCCGAATAGCCCGAGAGTGTAGAATGGATGCCGTTGGGCAGACCACGCATACCGCTGTCGAAGCCGAGCCAGTCGGTGGGAGAAGACTTGGTGCGATAGAAGGAACGGAAATGGGCTTGGTCGTTGATGGCACCTCCCAACTGCACGCTCCACGACTTATATTCAGGGACATCCTTGGTCTGCACCAGCACCATACCACCCGAATAGTCGGCGGGGTACTCCGGGGCTGGGGACTTGATAATGACTAAGTTATCGAGTTGCGAAGAGGGGAGCAGATCGAAAGAAAAAGCACGGGAGTCCGCCTCGGAACTGGGCACAGCTGCTCCGTTGATCCACACCTGATTGTAGCGCTGCGACAGACCGCGCACCATGACAAATTTGTCGTCGATGAGCGAGATACCCGGCACACGGCGTATGACCTCGGAGGCATCACGGTCTTGGGACCGCTGAATCTGCTCGCTGCTGATACCCGTCTGGACACTGAGCGCATTCTTGGTGGACTGAAGAACACTCATCTCGGTGTTCTGTCGGCGCTTGGATGTGACGGCAACCTCCTGTAGCACCTCGGCATCGGAGGAAAGAAGAATGCGGAGCGTGTCCTGCCCCGCATTGACTTGTATCTGCTTGCTTTTGTAGCCGATATAACTGATTTCGAGTTGGCTACCTTGCGCCACGGAGAGGCGGAATACACCGTCAAAATCGGTGGTGGTGCCGGTAGTGGTGCCACTCAAAAGAACCGCTGCACCGAGAAGGGGCTCACCCGTTTCGGCATCGAGAACGAGACCTACACGCTCGGTGGGGCGAACTTGCGCAGTTGCTTCGGGAGTGGTTGCGGAAAGGGTGGTGTTTTGCGCTGCTGTGGCAGCGGTGCTGTTTTGTGCCGCGAGAGAATGGGCAGCGAGGGTGGGTGCAGTTGCTCCTACGAGAGAAAAGAGAAGCAAGAATAGCGTTGCACTTCTGTTCATGTACCTTATCGTTTGAAATTCGGTGCAAAAGTAGAGCGATTCTGTTGCGTAGTTGTGTAGAAGATGTGAAATAATTATGAAATGCACTATTGGCTGGCCCTCACCACCTTAAACTATGTAAACTCTTTCAACTACTTCTAAACTCATTAACGCATCAACAATAATTTGGCAGTTCCGAAAAAAATGCGTACCTTTGTGCGATTTTTTAGCAAAGCAACGCTATGGCAATGAAAGAACGCATACAAAACCTGCTCGAGCAAGTGGCAGATATGAAAGCCGCCAACGCCGATGAATTAGAGGCACTTCGTATTAAGTACCTTAGTAAAAAAGGCGAGATTACGGAACTCTTCAACGAGTTTCGCGAGGTGCCCAAGGAGGAGAAAAAAGAACTCGGACAAGCCCTCAATGCTCTGCGTGGACAGGCAGAGGCGCGTATCAATGAGTTGCGTGAACAGTTCGAAGCCCTGCGTGCCGAGCAAGACAAACAAGACCTTACCCGTACGCCTGACCCTATCGAGTTGGGTACGCGTCACCCGCTCTCGCTGGTGCGTGAGGAGATTATCGACATATTCTCCCGTATCGGTTTCACGGTGGCTGATGGCCCTGAGGTGGAAGACGATAAGCATGTCTATGGACTGCTGAACTTTGCGCCCGAACACCCTGCACGCGATATGCAAGACACTTTCTTCATAGAGAAAGAGATAGGCGTACAGAAACCGACCGATGTGCTGCTCCGCTCGCATACCAGTAGTGTGCAGACGCGCGTGATGACGAGCCAGAAACCGCCTATCCGTGTGCTTTGCCCCGGGCGTGTGTATCGTAATGAGGCCATCTCGGCGCGTGCACACTGCTTCTTCCACCAAGTAGAGGGGCTGTATGTTGATAAGAATGTGTCGTTTGCAGACTTGCGCGAGGTGCTGCTTTACTTTGCAAAAGAGATGTTTGGCCCCGAAACGAAGATTCGTCTGCGCCCATCGTACTTCCCGTTCACGGAACCGTCGGCGGAAATGGATATCTCGTGCGACCTATGCGGTGGCAAGGGCTGTTCGTTCTGCAAGGGTACCGGTTGGGTAGAAATTCTGGGTTGCGGTATGGTGGATCCGAATGTGTTGGAGGCGTGCGGAATAGACTCGAAAGTGTACTCCGGATATGCATTCGGTATGGGTATTGAGCGTATCACGAACTTGAAATACCGTGTGAAAGACCTACGCTTGTTCTCCGAGAACGATGTGCGTTTCTTGCGGCAATTCGAGAGTTGCTGATAGCGCACCGTCCCCTCTCCGTTCCTGGCGGTTAATGGGGCGTTATTTATACTGCGTCCCCTTTTAACTTCTAACAGCCAAAAGCGGTCTAATGGAGCAAGGGGCTGGCAGCCGCAGGCGTTCTAACCTCTAACTGAAAAGTGATCTGCAATGGATAATCAAATAACTGAAACCGAAATACTACGCCGTCGCGATATGCGCGGCGTATTTACTTTTACAATAGACCCCGCTGACGCAAAGGACTTCGATGATGCACTGTCGTTCCAAACTTTGGACGACGGTACGCTGCAGATTGGTGTACATATCGCCGATGTGACACATTATGTCCAGCCGGGTACGAAGTTGGACCAAGAGGCATATATGAAAGCCACCAGTACCTACCTGGTGGACAAGGTGCTGCCTATGCTGCCCGAGGAACTCTGCAACGGACTCTGTTCGCTGCGCCCACACGAAGAGAAACTCTGTATGTCGGTTATCTTCACTATGAGTGAAGATGCTAAAGTGCTGAAATACAAGATTTGCCGCACGGTTATCTGCTCCGATTTCCGCCTCAACTACGACGAGGCAGAGGACATCATCGAGGGCAAATCAACCCGATATACCGCTCCGCTGACGGACATCATCTTGCGCCTGAACACACTGGCAAAGATACTGCGGCAGCGTCGTTTCGCAGAGGGTTCACTCTATTTGGAGCAGGAAAGTATGTATTTCCGTCTCGACCAAGACGGGCAACCCATTGAGATTTGCTTCGACCAACCCAATGACGCACACCATCTCATCGAGGAGTTTATGTTGTTGGCGAATCGTACCGTAGCCTCATCCGTGGGCGGCAAGCCGTTCGTCTATCGTGTACACGACAAACCCGACAAACAGAAGATGGCGGAGTTGGAGCAGTTCAAGAAGCGCATGGGCGACCGTGTACAGCCGCAAGTGATTGACTTGCTGACAGTTCGCGCAATGGCGAAGGCGGTCTACTCCACGCACAACATCGGGCACTACGGGTTGGCTTTCTCCCATTATACGCATTTCACTTCTCCCATTCGGCGCTATCCTGATATGATGGTGCACCGCTTGGTGGACAAGTATCTGTTGCAGGGCAAAGGCGAGTCGCTCACAGAAGAAGAACTGGAGGAACGCTGCCGCCACTGTTCCGACATGGAGGTCAATGCGCAGTTGGCTGAGCGCGATTCTATCAAACAGTACCTCGCTATGTGGGCGCAGAACCTTGTCGGGCAAGACCTGCCGGGGCATATATGCAGTGTGACGGACTTCGGTATGTTCGTCCAGTTGGACGAGTCGCACTGCGAGGGGCTGATACATATACACGCCGTTCGTAAGGGCGATTTCATGCACTACGATGAGAAGAATTACCGGCTTATCGCTGCTCACTCGGGCGAAACTTTCACACTCGGTGACGCAGTGATGGTGCGTGTTATCCGTGCGGATGTGGAGAGACGGCAAGTGGATTTCCTTTTGACCGACGAAGTGGAGCGCAGAGAGAAAATCAAAGAACAGCATATAGCAGAGCAGGAAGCACGCCACCAAAGGCGTTTGGCACGCAAGGCTGCTGCAAGGAAAAAATCAACTGTTTCGAAAGGTAAAAGACGCGGGAAACTTGCGTAATCCGGTGTTTTTGAGTACCTTTGCAAACAATATGAAAACACGAATTATCAGTTTATGCTTTCTGCTCTGGGCAGTTGCGACAATTCATGCGGAGGTGATAGTACTTCGTACGGGGGCGGAAATACGGGGAACCATTGTGTTTCAAAACGACGAAGTAGTCGTTGTCAAAGATGCTTCGGGCGCACGCTATCAGTATCCACGCACAGATATTCAGTCGATTACAGAGAATACGAAAGCGGCAGACAGTGTTTCCTCAGTGGCTTCGGAGAACTCGGTAGCGATAGCGACAGAACCAGGCAAAAAAGTATCGATGCTGCTTGAGGTCGTCGGCGGTGGGGCTGCACAGCCCAAAGAGAGTGCCGGCGGTTCGGTTGGCGTAGGGCTTTCGGTCGGTACACACCACCTGCTCGGCAGACGGGTGTTCCTCGGCGGTGGTGTGGCGTATCGGAGTCTGTTCCTCGGGGGAGAGCATTATGCATTCCTGCCATTGCAGTTCGAGACCCAAGTGCCGCTTCTGGACGGGGTGCATGCCCCTTTGGTGGGTGCTTCGTTGGGCTATGGTTTTGCGCTTGGCAAGGAGTACAAAGGCGGACTGTCAGCGGGCGTGAATATCGGTTATTTCTATCAAATCAACCCTAAGACGGCTCTCCATGTGAGTTTCGGTGTGAATTTCCAACAAGCGAAGATACAAGCACAAGATTCTTATATTCATGAGGTTACGGATGCTGAGACCGGTAATACAACCTCAACGACCTATTCGTTTGCGAACTATACGGGGCGCAATTTGCTTGACTTCGGTTTGCGTGTCGGTATATTCTTCTAATGCGAAAACATTGACACAGACAGCAGAGGAACAGTGCAAAAGACAGTAAGAATAGAGTAATAGAGAATTGCCCGGTTACATTCATAATCCATCGTTCTTAATTCATAATTGGAACAAAGTGTGCGGAAAACAAAATAAGGCATTGCCGCGTACCCATCGCGTTACTATCATGCTGAATGATAGGGAGATGCGTGCGCTGCAAAAGTACTGCGAAGAGTACACCGTGACCAATCGCAGCCGCCTTGTGCGCGAGACTCTAATGCGCAATATCCTCAAACGCTTCGAGACCGACACACCTACGCTGTTTGACTGATATTTTTGCTGTCGCGTAAGTTTGTATTGCTTATTTTTTGTAGTTTCCGTATTTGGATAGTTTTTGTAATTTCCCGTAATACATATTAGGATAAGGTATGGAAAAGATAGGAAACAGTTGGAGAAGAGTCTTTCTCAATGAACATATTGTGTTTGGCGTTATTCTGCTGAACGCTGCCGTCATCTTTGCCCAAGAGAGCGGGTGTGCCTACCGTGCACTCTCGGTTATTGACTTGCTCTGTACGCTGTTCTTTATCATTGAGATGATACTCAAGCAAATAGAGTACGGTGTCAAAACCTATTGGCGTAACGGTTGGAACCGACTGGACGGCACACTCGTTATCCTTTCGCTGCCGTCTGTGGTGGCATTCTTTGTGCCTGCCGGTATGATAGGCAATCTCTCTGTTCTGCTGGTACTCAGGCTGTTACGCGTGTTGCGCTTCTTCCGCATTGTGCATATCTTTCCTAATTTCTCCACTATTGCGAAGAATTTCCTCAAAGCCATGCGGGACAGTTACGGTGTCTTTGTGGGGTTTGCGGTGCTGATACTCATTATTGCGCTTATCTCGTGCGCCCTCTTCCGTAATGCAGCCCCCGAGTATTTCGGCACTCCGATAGACAGTATCTATGCTATTTTCCGTATTTGCACGGGTGAGGGGTGGAATGAAATACCCGATACCATTGCCGAGAGTACTTCTATCATCACCGCTCGTTGGGTGCGGCTCTATTTCAGTATCCTGCTGGTTATCTGTAGTATTATCGGCCTTTCGTTGGTAAACTCCATCTTCGTGGACGCCATGGTGAGCGACAACAACAACGACCTGGAGAAGCAAGTAAAGGAATTGAATAACAAAATAGACCAATTGCTTGCCGAGCGCAGCCACTCCCCCGAAGACGCTGCGGATATTCCTCCTGCCGATACCGCCCGC
>CAVFHY010000060.1:0-15296 GCA_963622445.1 Bacteroidaceae bacterium | reverse complement strand
GGATAACGCCAAATGGGGCACGCGAGCCATAAATAGACGAGGCGGCCGCATCCTTGAGCACAGAGATACTCTCAATGTCCTGCGGATTGATGGTATTCAGATCGCCCTCCATACCGTCTATCAATATCAGGGGGCTACCGCTCGAACCCTCACCGATAGTTGCCGTACCACGGATGCTGATTTTGGCAGTCTTCTCCATACTGCCACTGTTGTTGGCTATCTGCAACCCGGGAACTACGCCTTGGAGTGCCTGCGTAGCATTCACCACGGGGCGCGACTCGATTGCCTCAGCCGTGGCAACGCCCACCGCCCCCGTCAGGTTCACTTTCTTTTGCGTGCCATAGCCCACTACGACTACCTCTTCAAGGTTCTGCGTATCCTCACGGAGCGTAATCTGCAGCGTCGTCCTGCCCTGCACACTGATTTCCTGCGGAACATAGCCCAGGTAACTCACTACCAGTATGGCGTGCTTGTCTGCCTCGAGAGTGAAGTGCCCGTCAAGGTCGGTTATCGTGCCCATAGTAGTGCCTTTCACCTGCACCGCCGCACCTATGACAGGCTCGTTCTTGGTATCTATCACCGTACCGTTAATCTGTATGGCAAAAGTCGCCATTGCCATACACAACCCGATTAGCGTACTTAGTATCTGTTTCATACTGTTTGTGTTTTTCGTCTGTTACTATTTGGATTTAGCGTGTTATATTTCCCGATTGTCCTGCCATTCGAGGTAGGGCGTACCCGCCTCGTCGAAACGGACGGGCAGCCAGATATAGGTACTGTGGGTTTGTTGCTCGGGACGCCAGCGGTCTGCCATAAAGATGAAGCGCTCACCCTGCTTGTCGGCTATGGGCAGGATATAAGTGCTCTGACCATGGTAGGTCAATTCCGCGCCATCGCCTCGGCAGGGGTTGCCCAGTAAGGTCCATTCGCCCAACAGCGAATCAGCCATAAGAAGGCGTGCCGCATTCGGTTTCCAGCCCGTACAACCCGAGGTTATCATATAGTATTTTCCTCCATGCCGAAAGAGTGCGGGCGCCTCGTTGTGCCCTGCCGGTGCTACACGGATATAGCGTCCGCTGTAATCAGTATAGTCGTCCGTCAGAAGGGCTATCTGGAGCGTCAGGTTTTCCTCGGAGGAGTAGATGTGATACGCCCGTCCGTCGATATCGCGATAGAGAGTCATATCGCGCGACATCTGCCCTTGTTCCAAATCGCGATAGGTCAGACAACCTCGTTTGACGGCATCCGTCCACGACTCTGACCATGCAGGCAGGGAAGCCGTTTCCGCCACCCATTCTTCGGGTCGGTAAACGGGAATCATGTTCTCGGGCAACCGCCCCGCATTGGGGCGCAAAGATCGCAAGTAAGTATACGGCCCTACGGGGGTGTCGCTGACAGCGATGCCCGTGCGTGCCGAACTGTAGCCCTGCCCTTTAAGTTCGAGGTGAAAAAACATGACAAATTGTTTAGTGCGTTCGTTGTAGAGCACTTTGGGACGCTCGAGTATGCAGCCCGAGGCAATGTCCGATGCGTCGTCATCCACCACACGGAGGGCGATACCCTCGTTGTGCCAATGGCAGAGGTCGTGCGACGAGTAGCAGCCAACCCCAGCAAGGGCAAGACTGTTGGAGTCGTTCTTCGCCTCACCGAACCAGTAGTAAGTACCCTCGTAGAAGAGTATACCACCGCCGTGGGCGTTGATTATTTCCCCACAATCATCGTACCATAGTTCGCCATTGCGGACAGTTGTTTGTGTGCAGCCCGCAGCAAGTAGCACCCAACCGCCAAGCAGCAGCGGAAGTAGTCGTTGGATAGTTCGTTTCATAGTATTCGTATTCTAAGGAGTATAAAAAACAACACAATCTTTTCTGTACTTTGGTTCGCAAGACTAACCCCCACTAACTACTAACCAACAATAAACTTATCTTGCGACAGCAGCCCCTGTAGCGGTGTAGAGCATGCCGTTGTTCTCAATATAGAGCGTGCCGTTGCGCAGTACCTTGCGGGGCTGATTGTCGCTCTGCACAGCATCGATGACGGTAATGGCACGATCCTTATTGAGCCCTACCTCTACGCTTTCCGCTTGCTCCGGCAAGTAGAAATAGACATACCCGGCAGCGTCGGTATAGACATCGTTAATCAGGTAGTCCGTACCAAGCGTAATATCGCCGATATAGCCCTTGGTGATAGCAGTAGCCTCGGTGGTGTTCTCCAGTTTGGCCGTGAATAGTACTAGGTCTGCACCATTAGCATCCTTGGCCGGAATAGATTTTGCAGTGTATGCAGAGCCATCCGAGCGAACGGGATGAACCGAGCCACCGTTAACAACAATGTTCACAGTTGCCTTGTCCCCTTTGCTGACGCCTATAGGCATATAGGAGTCAGATGGGCCCCATGTGTTTTCGCTACAACCTGCATAAGAAACTATCGTACCACCATTGATGGTAATGGTTCCTTCACCAGTCGATTGTCCCCATTGGGAATAACTGGTGCCGATACCTGCTGATTGCTCACCGCCTTTGGCCATAATCTGTCCGCCATTGATGGTTATATTCGGCATCTTGCAATCCACTGCCGCACCAATAGCCGCACTCTCCCAACCGGCCTTGGCTTCGATAATGCCGCTATTGATAGTGATATCTCCCGATGCCATTACCTTGTTTTTAGGGCGCGGGGTGCTACCGATAGCGGCTGCCCAACCTCCACTTCTGCATATCAGTTTGGCATCTTTTGCACCATTGAGGACGATATTACCCTTGGCTTCGATGGCGCATCCGGGGTCTGCGCTGCTTTTGAGCGTATCCATTCCTATAAAGGCAATCGTGGCATTTGTGCCCTCGGCGATGAGCAGTGCACTGATACCGGTGTCTTTTCCACCGGTTACTTGTACATTGATTCCGTCCAAAGTCAGGCTGATATTTCCTAAATTCGGGGCTGTAAGAATCGGTACGGTGCAGACAGTGCCATCCCCTTTCAGCAGGTAATCGCCAGCCTGGGTTATTTTGATGGTGTCTGTTACTGTGCTACTGATAGCAATGGTTTGTGTTTCGGCGTTGGCTTGACCGCATACGAAAGCGGCAGCCGCCATACAGAAGAATAACTTTTTCATTTTGTTTTGTATTAGTAAGGTTGCTATTTGCATCTTGCTGCTCTATCCTCAGAGAGCAAGTGCGTTAAGGTTGTTTTGGGGTGGTGGCGGTAAAGATATACACCGCCGTTAGGTTTTAGATTTTAGTGGCAATAGGAAGCGTATCGGCGGGCTGTATTGCGCCGCCGATACACGGAATAGGCTATTTTTTCTCCGGCGTATAGGTACGGTCGGCGCAGAAATCGAACGGTTTGGCATTCCCCTCCCATGCGAGGTGTCCCTTGCTGTTGAGGATAGTGAAACTGCCATCGACGGGGTTGTAATACCCCGTGCCGGGAGTGGAGGTGTACTTGCCGTCCTCCCAACCGAGATAACCCGAGATACACGAAGCAATGACCTTCAGCACTTTCATACCCGGGTGTGCCGCATCGTCTTCGTCGGTCAGCAGGCAGGCAATAGCCACATGCCCATAGTCAAGACCACCATCGTAGCCCAAACCGGCGCAAACAAAGATGTTGTCGTCGTCCACATTGCCGAAGAACTCCTTCACATCGCTGTTGTCGAACGCCGCATAGTTGTTTGTTTTGTTGTCGAAGTCGCGCTTGGTGCAGATACTTGTCCCTGTGTAGGTCTTTGGTCCCTGGTAATTTGCCCATGTGTTGCCCCAACTGTCGCCTTGGTGGCTCCATTCGTTGGCTGTCGAAGTGATGGTATATGTAATCTCGGTGTTGATATTGTTCTTGCCCGAAGCCGTTACCGTCACCTTGAGCGCAACAGCTTTCTTTTGTCCATCCTTAACGGTGATTACCGTCGAGCCTGCTTTCAGCCCCTTTACGGTAATAACCTCGTCGGCTACGGTAGCCTCAGCAATGGTGGGTTCGGCAGAGATACAGGTATAGTCGCCGTTACCGCTCGTTATGCTGACTTCGGCTGTTTCACCGACGATGACCTCTACCTCGGTCGGGGCAATCACAAGGCTCTTCACCTCATCGTCACCACTACTCGGGGAGTCGGGGTCGTTTTTCTTGTCGCAAGCGGACAGCGCGGCTGCTACAGCCAATCCGAGGAGCATAGTCTTCATGCTCAGAAATACTTGTTTTTTCATGATGTAGTTTTGGTTTATTAGTTATTAATGTTATTGTTCTTGCTCTATGCAGAGCAGGTTTTTCTATTTGTCTTCGGGCAGGCGTACACGCTGATAGACGCGTACATAGTCGATGAGGTACTCGGCTGGGAAGAGCGAGTTGTCTATCGTCCCACCGTTGTTGCCACCAATAGCAAGATTGAGCCAGAGATAATGCCCAAAACCCTCTTGGCAGTAAGTGTAGGGGTTCTCATAGTTGCCTCCGTAGCCCTGGTTCTGTGTGCGACTGACTGCCACCTCGTTGAGCAATTCGTCGTCGAGGAACATTTTCAGACTCTCCTCCGTCCACTCCAGTCGCCAGACATGGAACTCGTTGCGCCAGTTGGGGTTTTGATTCTCGAAGTGGCTCATCGGTTTCTTCGAACTTGCCCATACGGGCGACCAAGCCTTGGTGCCTCCCCACGCAGCATTGGCGAGTATGCTCTCGCGGTAGTACTCCATCAGATCTAGTTCACCATTCTGCGGCCACGAGAAGGTGTTCCCCACCTGCCAGATTGCAGGCCACATACCGCCGCCGGTCGGTATTTTTGCCCGTACTTCGACTATGCCGTAGCAATAGACAAACGAGTTAGCAGTGGTCATTGAGGCAGAAGTATAATCGTGGGTCTTGCCGTCCGAACCGAGGTGGTTGCGGCGGGCAACAATATGCAAATAGCCGTCTTTTGTAAAGGCGTTCTCGGTGCTCTTGCTATAGAACTGATTCTCGTTGTTACGTATCTTCTCGCCCTCCTCGAATCGCCAGACCTTGGTCAAATCCTCGTTATCAGTATCGAACTCGGCAGAGAAGACCAACTTATAATCCCCCTCGATAGGTGTCTTGCCTACTTGAATTTCAAGTACATCGCTATACAGCATCTCGTCGTTCCCGTCCATAAGGGCATAGCCCTGAATCTGATAGGTGGCGAGCGGCTGGAGATCGGTGAGGGTCACTTCCGATACCGCCTCGTTGGGCAGCAGCACATTGGCAGGCTGGTCTTTGGAGGAGCGGATTTTGTACGTATAACCCTTCGTGTAAATCTCGGCAGTAGTATTGAGCGTGAAGCGGAACGAAATACTTGTCTCCGTATTGCCCGTTTCCTCGAGGAGGACAGGTGCGCCCGTCGTGGCTCGTATTGTCCGGCTCGTCATCTCATCGCCGTTGCCCAGTAGTGCATGGAGTGTAAGCGAATAGGTAGTACGGTCGCCAAGACGATTGAGCGTGATAAGGTTCTCACCCTCAGCATCGTCAGGGAGCATTTCCGTCTTCGACTCGCCGTCCGTCTCAGGCGCATATTGAATATAGGCGAAACTGACTCCAGAAGCCGATTGAATATAGGTCTTGACCGTTAACTCGTTCTTCCCTATATACTGTACTTCGAGTGCAACAGAGTCGATGGCACCGTCTTTCTTCGGTTCTGTCGGTGTGGAGGTGTTGCAGCCTGCGAGCAACATTTGCGCCGCAAGCAACACGCCCGCTACCGAAGCGGATAGGAAGTGTATCATACTTTTGGTTTTCATGGTTGTTTTTTGGTTTTGATGTGTTTTCGTGTGGCAAAGGTAGTGATTCTATCTGAAATAGAGGTTGAATTATTTCCGAAAAAGGTCGAAAGAAGCGTTATGGAGCGTTTTTTCTACCGTATACCTATGTAGAATACAAAGTCGTAGGTGCTGTCAGTCAGCATATACTCGGGGCGGGGGACACTCTGCCACGAGTCCACACAGCCGAGTCCCTGCTGCACCTTGTCTATGTGCAGATAGATCCCCTTGCGCTGTGTGAGCAGGCAGCCGTGGCTCTGGTGTGCCGTCTTCACATCCCCGTCATCGAGGTCACCGATCGTATAGTGCAGTGCAGCACCCGAGAAAGGCGTCTCGCCTACAACAACTATCCCCTGCCCCACTTCATCGTGTACGCTTAGGTAGCGCAGGTCGGTGTGATTGCCCGTCTCCTGCGGACGCACATAGGGGTAATAGGCATCGCAGACACGGGTGGTATATTTGCCTATGGTGGTCGCCACTTGCCGGTCAGCATAGTTCTCGGTCTCGCCGCGCCCGTAATAGGTCATATAGTCATACTGCGGGGCGAGTGCCATCTCCATACCGACACGGAACGGAGCAGGCATTGTGCCTTTGACGAGATGTTGCTCTACCCGCAGACTGCCGTCATCCTGCAGAATATAGACCATTCGCAAGTCGGCCCCCTCGTAATGATAGGCGGCTTCGATACGCCCATCTATGGCGTTGAGCGAACGCAGTTCCCATTGCGGGTTGCGCCATACGGCGGATTTTTCGGGCAGCCCTGCGCCGTAGTCATTGTCTGTTGCGCCCCGCCAGAAAGACGGGAGCAGGCGTGTCGCGGGAAGCAGCCGTTCTTCTCCGTAGCGGCGTATGCCCGTCAGCCATCCGTCCACCTTGCTGAAAACATAGGTAGTGCCCCCTGTACGCAGTATCCATGTACCCGTCGTTTCCTCTATGCGGCAATCGGCAGCGGCTTGTGGGTGTGGTTTGCCCTCCTTGTATATAGCCATAGGGGCAGCGAGGCGGATAGGTAGTTGCTGCTTGGCTATCTCGTAGCCGAGGCGGTTCTTGTACGAGAGATTGAGAAAGAGTTCGCCGTCATGGGGCAATTGTGCGGGCGCAAAGAGCCGCAGCCGCTCCCGCTGTTGGGGTTGCAGGGTCAGTGTATCGACTATGCCTCCCGCTATCGGTGTGCCGTTGCGTGTGACAGTCCACTGCAGACTCACGCTGCTCAAGTCGGTGAAAAAGTATTCGTTGTAGAGTTCCACCTCACCTACCGTACTGTCGCTCCATGCCGTCCAAATGTTCTGCTGCACATACTTCGCCTCGTAGGCATGCGGATTGGGGCGACGATTGGGGGCAAAAAGCCCGTTGCAGTTGAAGTTGTGGTCCGAATGGAGAACCGGTTCGTAGTCCCCCGCATAGGCGTAGTAGCAGCGCCCGTCGTCAGTGCGTGTCCAAAGCCCTTGATCCACAAAGTCCCAGATAAAGCCGCCTTGCAGAGCAGGATAGCGGCGGTAGAGTTCCCAATATTCCCGAAAACCACCGAGGGAGTTGCCCATAGCGTGCGCATACTCGCATTGTATAAGCGGTTTCGTGGCATGTAGAGCGTATGCTTCGGTGCGGGCATAGTCGTAGTACATGGGGCAGAATATGTCTGTGTGCGCACGGTTCTCTGCCTGCTCATATTGAACAGGGCGAGAGGTATCCCGCCTGCGCACCCATGCATACGCCTCTTCAAAGTTCCTGCCATCGCCCGATTCGTTGCCGAGCGACCAAATAATGATGGCAGGGTGGTTCTTGTTGAGTTCCACATTCGTGCGATTGCGGTCGATAATGGCGGTTCTGTAGTCGGCGTTCTTGGCTATCGCCTCAGCACCATAGCCCATGCCGTGCGCCTCTATATTGGCTTCTGCCACTACATACAGCCCATAGCGGTCGCAGAGACGGTACCAGTAGGGGTCGTCTGGGTAGTGGCTGGTGCGTACGGCGTTGAAGTTAAAGTCTTTCATCAGTTTGATGTCCTGTTCCATACGCTCATGCGACACTACATAGCCTGTCAGCGGGTCGAGTTCGTGGCGGTTGACACCCTTTATCAGAATAGGCTTGCCGTTGAAGAGCAATTGTGTCCCAACCACCTCGATGTGGCGGAAGCCGATATCCTGCCGCACCACCTCACTTGGTTTGCCCGCTGCGGTATAGTGCGTCAGATAGAGGGTATAGAGGTTCGGCTGCTCGGCAGACCATGCCTGTACGCCCCAAATCTGCTGAGACACAATCTCCACTTGCCCTCCCCGTATGGGTTCGCTGCCAGAGAGCACCGTGTCACCCGCTGCGGAGAGCAGCACATAGCCTATCCGTCCGCCCTTAGGGTGAGCAATGCGCAGGGTAGCGCCAAAAACGCCGTCTTGATAGTTATTCACGAGGTCTTGTCGTACAAAGAGGTCTTCGATATGCGTCTTCGGAGTAGCGTAGAGATAGACATCACGACTCAACCCGCTCAACCGCCAAAAGTCTTGATCCTCAATATACGACCCGTCGCACCAGCGCATCACCTGCAGGGCGATAAGGTTATCACCCTCATGCACATAGCGGGTAATATCAAAATGCGCCGCGGTCTTGCTGTCCTCGCTGTAACCTACCTCTTTTCCGTTGATATAGACTTGCACATTCGCCGTAGCGGAGCCTATGGCGAGATATACCTGCTGTCCCAACCACGACTCGGGCAGAACGAAATGCCGGCGATATGAGCCGACATGATTGTTCCGCTCTGGTACAAAGGGCGGGTTGTTCTTGTATTGCTCCATCCACACATAGCCGATATTGCGGTAGAATGGTTTGCCATAGCCCTGCAACTCTTGGCAGGAGGGCACAGGGATAGAGTCCCATGCACGGTCGTCGAGCGTGACTGTATAGAAATCCAGTGGACGCTCTGCCAAGTGGCGACTCCAACGGAATTTCCATAGGCCGTTGAGCGACAGATAGCGTGCAGAGGCGGCAGGGTCGTCCTGCTGTGCCATTGCCGTACTCTCGTAGGCGAAGAAGTCTGCCCGTGCGGGCAAGCGGTTGTGTTCCGTATATTCGAGGTCTTGCCATGGCGCAGTAGCCATTGCTGTGAGAGTAGTCGCCGTGGCGACCAAAACAGTAAGGAAGGTGTGTTTCATGGTGCGTTGTATGTTTTGCCTGCAAAGGTACGCAGATATATGCGTTTGGAGGTTTGATTATTTCCGAAAAAGGTCGAAAGACCCGCCAAAATATGCGTGCGCCTTGCCTGTTTCTCCTTATTGTCTTACTTTTGCACAACAAAACACCATACCATGAAACGAACTTTCTTTTATGCCCTTGTCTTGGGGCTGTTGTCTTCCGTTATGGTTCATGCCGATACGGAGATTCGTCTTTTGCCCGACTCTGCGCCGCACACTATCCCCGCAGAGATATACGGGCAGTTTGCCGAACATCTCGGCAGTTGTATATACGGCGGTATATGGGTTGGCGAGAACTCTCCAATACCGAATACGAACGGCTATCGCAACGATGTGCTGGCAGCACTTCGTAGATTGCACATCCCTGTCCTGCGCTGGCCTGGCGGTTGTTTTGCCGACTCGTACCACTGGCGGGACGGCATAGGCGACCGCAGCCAACGCCCCCGCATAGTGAATACCTACTGGGGCGGAACAACCGAAGACAACTCGTTCGGCACACACGAGTTTCTCAACCTATGCGAACTGCTGGGGTGCGAGCCGTATGTGAGTATGAATGTGGGCAGTGGCACCGTGCAGGAGGCGGCGGAATGGCTCGAATACATGACCTCCAACGACAGCACGCCCATTGCCGACTTGCGCCGTCACAATGGGCGGCAGACGGCGTGGCAGGTACGATACATCGGTATTGGTAACGAGAGTTGGGGCTGCGGTGGGCAGATGCGTCCCGAATACTATGCCGACCTCTACCGCCGCTATGCGGAGTTTGCACGCACCTACAGCGGCAACCGACTCTGCAAGATAGCGAGTGGTGCAAGCGACTACGACTATCGCTGGACCGAGGTACTGATGGAGCAGGTGGGGCACCGCATGGATGCGCTCTCGCTTCACTACTACACCGTCAAGGGCTGGTCGGGCAGCAAAGGGAGTGCCACTCGGTTCAGCACCGATGAGTATTATACCACGCTCGCCAAATGCTTAGGCATAGAGCCCGTGCTGCAACAACACTGCCAAATTATGGACCAGTACGACCCAGAGAAACGGATACGCCTCTTTGTCGACGAGTGGGGCACATGGTTCGACGAGGAGCCTGGCACCACGCCGGGACATCTCTACCAACAGAACACGATGCGTGATGCGATGGTCGCCGCCCTGTCGCTAAACACATTTCATCGCTATACAGACCGTATCGGCATGACAAATATCGCACAGGTAGTCAATGTGTTACAGGCGATGATTCTAACCCGTGGCGACAGCATGCTGCTGACTCCCACCTACCATGTCTTTGCACAATACAGTGTCCACCAAGGGGCGACCTACATCCCGACAGCGGTCGAGACAGAGCTAATGCGTGCCGCCGAGGGTGTATTCGCAGCCGTACCGAAAGTGAGTACGGCTGCGAGCCGTGACAGCACGGGTACGGTACATATCTCGCTCTGCAACACAGCGGTGGACCACGCCGAACGTATCACTATCCACCTTCCCGAGGTGTATGCAGACGCCGACAAACAACCGACGGCGGTTCTGCTCCATAGTTCCACCCCGCAGGCACACAACACTTTCTCTTCACCCGATGCAGTCACGCCTACAGTATGGAAAGGCGTTCATCGCCACACCACCGAACAAGCCGCCACCTTGACACTCACTCTCCCTCCCCTCTCAATCGTAACTATTGCCCTATAGCCACCCCATTAGTCCTATTAGTACAATTAGCCCTATTAGTCCCATCAGTATAATTAGATCCATAGCAAACTATTAAATAATCCATTAATTGACCATTAATAACTACCTTATTATTAACAACGAAGTCCCTCTATTCTCCCCATCAGCAAACAATACATTCTCTACAAACCAGCATATCACTATATGTGATTCTTATGTCATTCTTATGAAATTCTTATGTCATTCTTATGAGATTACAAATAGAGTGTCGAAGAAGAACCGAAAGAGAGCCCTGCGTTTCCGCTGGCTTCTGCCTTCTTTTGCCGTTCTATTATTTTAACAATACTGTTTTTACATCTTATCGAATACATTCCATCCACAAAACACCCACCATCTTGCATAATTCCAAAAAAGGAAGTACCTTTGTACACCCTTATCCGCACCCGAAAAGAAACACGGAAAAACACCACCCGATATGAACATACCAGTCAAACACGGCTTTAGACCTGCCCGATTTCTCTTTTATATTCTTGCGGCAGTCCTGCTGGCCACGGTGTTCCCGCCCACCACGGCAGCAACGAGCCGGACCATGGCATCGGCCAACGAAGCTACGGGAGCCTACCTATTCCACCCGTTGTCAACCACGGACCTGCTACCCACCAACGAAGTGCGCAAACTCTATCAGGACAACGACGGGTTCATCTGGATAAGCACCAACAACGGGCTGGTGCGCTACGATGGCTACGACTACCTCTCTTTCCGTTACCGCAACAAGCAACCCGTATTCAACGGGCAGGTGAGTGCCGTTATGGAAGACCCTGCACACCGCCTCTATATCGGCACACGCAACGGGCTGTACACGCTTGACAAACAGAATGGGACAATTACCAAACTGCTATTCCCTACGCTCGCCGAGAGCCGTATCGAAGCCCTTGTAACCGACCCGCACGGCAATCTCTACATTGCCTCAAATACGGGGCTCTATATCCACTATATCGACACCGACAGCCTTGTCCACTGTGTAGGCGACGACTGGGGCATTCCGCAGGCGGACATCAAGACCCTTCTCTTCGACCGACAAGGACAACTCTACATGGGTACATGGTCCAGTGGACTGTTCCGCTACGACCTGCAGCACCGACGCCTCTATCGCTATGACCATATTCCCGCCTTGCATTCATCGCACACGCTCTTTCTCGACCGCGAAAACCGCCTGTGGGTAGGTACATTCGGCAGTGGACTGGTGTTGCTACTCGACCCATACGATATGCAGCAACAGCCCTACCACCTCTATACCCATTGTGCAGAAGACCCCTCATCGCTTCAAGACGACATCGTCTATTGCATTACCCAAGAGCCACAGTCGGGCAACCTCTGGATAGGTTCCCGCTCGGGGGTGAGCCTGCTAATGGAAGACGGTGAGCAAGTCCGTTTCCTCAATTACTCACCCAATTCAAAGACCCACTTCCTGCCCTACAACGAGATTAACGCCCTGCTCTGCACCGAAGATATACTCTACCTTGGCTCCTACGGTGGAGGGTTGCTCTCTGCCGACCTGAGAAACCGCAATATCCGCTCCTACCCGCTCAAACGGCTGCGCGCCCGATACGGCACCTCGTCTATCGGCTGTATCTACGCCGACCCTGACGGACAGTCGGTTTGGATTACGCTGGCAGGCTACGGACTGATACGCTACTTTATGGAGACCGACTCGTGGCAGTCATTCCTTGACTTTCCCGCCCTTCGCAACTATGGCTGCTTGCGCCGCACAACATACATCTGTGGCGACGATACGGGCGACGAACTGCTGTTCTGCACCGAGGCAGGGCTGGTACGCTACCGCAGGAAAGACGGAAGCGCTACCCGCTACGCACTTACCTGCGGCGACCATTTCAAAGACGACTTTATTCACTATGCCTCTTACGACAGGCAGGGCAGACTATGGCTTGCCACACGCATGGACTGCGGTTGCCTGACCGACAGCGGCTATATTCCACTCAACGACCTGTTGACTGCCGACCAAAAGCCGCTCCCATCGGCTGTCTACACCGCTATCCTGTCCGATCGGCAGCAGAATCTTTGGATAGCCACCCGCACCGACGGCGTTTATTGTGCCAGTCGCACCGACGACGGACGCTACAGCCTGCAGCATTACGCCTATCCCACCATGGGTGCGGAGTGCCTGCTCATCGACTCAGAGCAGCGTGTCTGGGCGGGAACTGAGGCAGGACTTTTCCTCTTCAACGCCGAGCGGCAGCAATTCGAAGAGTGCAACTACGAGTCGTTCCGCTGCTTTGCCGACTATGCCGTCAGTGCCCTTTGGGAGGATACGAAGCAAGACCTCTGGGTAGCAACCAACAAGGGTATAGTGGCACTCCACCCCACCGGTACGCATAGCACTGCCTATATGCACCTCTTCAACCGCGAGGACGGACTTCTGGACGACTGTTTCCACACCAACTGCTATGCCACAGCAGCCGACGGCGACATACTGCTCGGCGGGGCGAACGGTATCAGCCGCATTCACCCCGATGCACTCGCCGAACCACCACACGACTGCCGCCTGGCACTAACAGACTTCCGCATATTCAACCGCTCGCTACGCGACCTTCCCACCGAAGAACAACGGCAGATTACCGCCGATGCCATCGACCACACGGAGCATATCACCCTCGCCCACACACAGAACAACTTCACCATAGACTTTGCGCTGCTCAACTACCGTACGCCGCAGAACAACCGCTATGCCTACTGCCTCGAGGGTTTCGACCAAGACTATATCTACTGCGATGCCCGTCACCGCTCCGCCTACTACAACCACTTGCCAGCAGGTACCTACCGTTTCTCAGTGCGTGCCTCGGCCACAGGCAACACATGGACGGCCCGCACCACACCGCTGGAAATAACCATTCTTCCTGCACCGTGGCGCACCTGGTGGGCATACCTGATCTACGCATTGGCGTTCACTATCGTTGCCTCTGCCATTACCTATATGTCCGTCCATCGGTTGCGGTTGCGTCGTACCATTCAGCGACAGGAACTGGAGAGCCGGCAGGCAGAGGCGCTGACACAAGCCAAACTGCAGTTCTTCACCAATATCACCCACGAACTGCTCACACCACTCTCCATTATCACGGCAGCCGTGGACGAACTCCGACAGGAGAACACCGAGGCCTCTGCCTATACCCGCCATGCATACGACCTTATCTCGCAGAATGCGTTGCGTCTCGTACGCCTTATTCGCCAGATACTCGAGTTCCGCAAAGCAGAGAGCGGCAACCTGCGGCTCAAAGTATCATACGCCAATATCTCGCAGTTTATCGATGGGTGCGTACACTCGTTCGAGCCGCTTGCCCACAAACAGGGACTCACTTTCCGCTGTATACTACCCGACGAGGACATACAAGGTTGGTTCGACCCGGACAAACTCGACAAGATACTCTATAACCTGCTCTCGAACGCCTCCAAGTACAACCGAAAGGAGGGCGAAGTGCGAGTAGAAGTCACCACCTGCGATGGAGACAACACGCTGGTACTAAAAGTGGCAGACACGGGAATGGGTATGTCCGAAGAGACCCTTCGCCACCTTTTCCACCGCTTCTACGACGGCGAATACCGCAAGCAGCATACCACGGGTACGGGTATCGGGCTAGCACTTGTCAAGCACCTCGTTGACCTGCACCACGGACTGATATTTGTCGATAGCACCCTCGGTGTAGGAACCACCTTTACGCTACTGCTCCCTATCCGGCGCGAAGAGTATCTTGAATCGGAGACAGACGCAACGCCCACTTCCCTTACGGAGGCGATATCCCCTGCCACAGAAACACCTACTCCGCCCACGCTTACCACCGAAGAGACAGAACCACAAACAGGGAGCCGCAAACATATCCTCTTTGTGGACGACAACGAAGACCTCGTTTACATTGTGCGGCAGCACCTGCAGCACACCTATCGCGTCAGCACAGCCATCTCCGCCGAGCAGGCACTCGAAATACTACATGAAGATCACACGGTCTCGCTCCTTGTTTCCGATGTCGTGATGGACGGTATGAGCGGCTACGACCTCTGTGCCACCATAAAGCAGACGCTCGAGTACAGCCATATCCCCGTTATACTGCTCACGGCCAAGCAGACCGCCACCGACCAAGTGACAGGCTACGAGATGGGAGCAGATGCCTACCTTACCAAGCCTTTCGACATCAGTGTACTCGATGCCATGATAGCCAATCTTTTGCTCAAACAGGAGCGGCAGACCATCGACTACCGCCACCAACTTGTGTTCGATGTCAAAGAGATGAACTATACTTCGCTCGACCAGCAGTTCCTACAGCAGGCAATAGACTGTGTGCACCACCATATTGCCGATTCCGATTTCTCGCTGTCGGACTTTGTTTCCGAGATGTGTGTTGCCCGCTCTACCCTCTCCGAGAAGATTAAGACCTTGACGGGGTTCACTCCCTCCGGATTTATCAACGACATACGCCTCCGCACGGCATACACCATGCTGGAGAAGGACCCGAATATCCGCATCTCCGAACTCGCCTACTCCGTGGGGTTCAACGACCCGAAGTATTTCTCTACGCTCTTCCGCAAGAAGTTCGGCGTTGCCCCTACCGCCACCGCACAGACCTGACTTCTATGTTCTGACAACACTTGGGGCTAACCTCTCATAGCGCAGCGGGCTAAAAACGCACGAAATGTTGTG
>CAVFHY010000059.1:0-15498 GCA_963622445.1 Bacteroidaceae bacterium | reverse complement strand
AAAACACAGTATAAACAAAACACAGTATAAACAACATAAGAGTTACAATATAATATGAATATAGTTTTACACAAAACAATGGATACAAAAAGATTTGACATTTGGAATGGGCTTCGCCGGCTCGCTGTCGGATGTGCGGCTTGGGCTGCGGGGACCATTGGAACCATGGGGACAATCGGAATACCCGTGGCATTGGGAACGGCAGGAACAATCGCACTCCTCGGAACGACTACAGCACAAGCACAGCAACTGCCCAATGCGGGATTCGAAGACTGGAGCGGTGCTGCCTTTGACAACAACGCTCAACCCGCCAGTTGGAACGCCAGCAATGTAACCCAATTCGGCTTTAAGTTCAACTTTGCCCACAAAGAGGCAGGACACACCGGCAACGCCTCGATGATGGTACAAGACCAAAGCGTTGGTGCGGCAGGTATCACAGAGACCTCGCCCGGCTACTTCTCACTCGGACAACCGTGGGTATATGTGAAGAGCCTGACCTCCGTAAGCGAGGCGAGTGCGGGTACGGAAGGCGGCGTGAGCTGGACCTACCGCCCCGACACCATGTCCGTATGGATCCGACGCACGGGCAACAATGTAACCAAAGAAGATTTCTACCTGCTCTACTACGCATGGTCGGGTACTGCCAAAGGCAACAAGTACAAAGGTAAAAACGGCAGTTGTACCAGCACCAGCCGTACGAACGAAGAGAGTGATATCCGACAAGCCCTGGACGGCAACGAATGCGGTACAGAACAAAAGGTAACGCAGATTGCAGAGGGTATGTGGCGCGAGAAAAAAGAATACAACGACTGGGTGAACCTGCGCGTACCTATCTACTATTTCAACAGCGAGACACCAACGATGATGAACATCATCTTCTCTGCCAGCAACTACCCGAACTTCCGTGCGAACAGCGGGCTATATGCAGGCAACTCGCTGTATGTGGACGACGTGGAGTTAATCTACTCAGCGAGCATACAAAAGATATTCATCGACGACAAGGAGTGGAAAGGCTTCGACCCCAACAGCAGCGAAGAGCAGACCTACTCGCTCGGACGGAGTGCCACACAATTGCCCAAGATAGAAGCACGACGCGGTGCAGGCGAACTGACCAACGCACGGGGAACGACGGCGACTTTTACCGGGCGTGTACTCTCGGGGAAAGAGATAACCATAGAGGACGGTGTGATAGACGGCACACCGACCGTGATCACCGTGAAGTCCGAAGACGGCAAGAGCCAAAAGACCTACAAGATAAAGTTCGTACGCGAAGCGAGCAAGAACACAAAACTGGCGAGTATAAGCGTGAACGGGTCCGCACTAACGAACTACAAAGCAACGACTTACACCTACAATATCGACCTGCCGTACGGTACAACGGCAGTCCCTGTAGTAAGCGTAGAGAAACAAGAGGAAGAGCAGAGCATCGAGATAACGCAGGCGACCAGCACAACCGGTAAGGCAACCATCAAAGTAACAGCGGCGGACAAGACCAGCACGGCGACTTATAGCCTGAACTTCAAAGTGGCACAGCTGACAGACAACACGCTGCAGAATATCTTGGTAAACGGCAAAGGCGTAACGGGGTTTACCCCGACGCAGACCATCTACCGTGTGTCGCTGCCGACCAGCACAACCACCATGCCGAGCGTGGAGGCTGTTTCCGCCTACCCCACCGGGGCGCAGACCATACTGTACACTGCACCAGCGACCATAGACGGAGGGACTTACCAAATAAGCGTAACCACCCCAGGCAACCAAGTACCGAAGATATATAAACTGAACTTCAAACTGGAGAAATCGTCGTATTCGTACCTCGCCGACCTGCAAATGGAGGGCGGATACATCACCGATTTTGAGCCCACTACCCTAACCTACTATGTCAACCTGCCTATGGGTACGACCGCCGTACCGACGATACATTACACAAAAGGCGAAGACGAACAAACCGTCAGCATCACAGACGGCGGCATAGACGGCACAACACGCGTAACCGTAACGGCAGCAAGCGGCGACATCACTATCTACAAGATAGTCTGCTCTACCCCAAAATCGGAAATATCCACACTTGCGGGCATACGAATCGGAGGCATTGACCTCGAAGGCTTCAGCCCGGACAAAACAGAATATACTTATACACTGCCTACAGGAACGACTGAACTGCCCGAAATAGAGGCTATCAAAGGCGACGAATATGAGAGCGTTACCATACTAGCCGGCGGCGTAAACGGAACGACACGCATCACTGTTTCTGCCGGCAACGGGAACACAACGGTCTATCTCATCACCTTCTCCGTTTGGCAAGCAACCGACGCAACACTGAAGATGATTTACATAGACGGCGTAGAACTGGATGGCTACAACAAAACGCAACTCGAATACACCATCCGCCTACCGAAAGGCACGACGAAGCAACCTGCCGTCACCTACACACCGAACGATGAATATCAAACGATTACTACTCGCTCGGGGAGCAATGTGGAAGACGATTACAAGATAACCGTCCGCCCGCAGAGCGGGGCGAGCCAAACTTATATTCTGCACTTCAAAGTCGAAACCTCAGAGAACGCCGACCTCACCATGATTTATTTAGACGGTGTGGCACTCGAAGGCTTCAGCGCAGACAAGACGGACTATACCTACACCCTGCCGATGGGCGTAAGTACATTGCCGACCGTAACCTACGACAAAGCGGAGGCAGGACAGAAAGTACTAAGCATGTGCGAGAACAACACGCAGCGCATTACCGTAACCGCAGAGAGCGGAACGAAGAAGACCTACACGATTGCGTTCGTGATACAGAAATCAGAAAACGCTTTCCTCCGCATGATTTACCTCGACGGCGTGGCACTCGAGGGCTTCGAGAAGACAACGCTGACCTATACGATTACGCTGACGGGGACAACCTGCCCGACTATCACCGTGGACAAAGAGGATGGGCAACAGATAACCATCACTGCACCGTACAAAGCAGGCGTGGCATCGATACGCGTAACGCCCGAGAGCGGCGCAGCGAACACCTATACACTTACTTTTGTGGAACAGGCATCGAGCATAGTACGACTACAGGGGATAACCATTGACGGTGTGGCACTGGCTGCGTTTGTGCCGACAACGCTCAACTACACACTGACCTACACAGGCACACTGCCCGAAGTAGGCTACACCGCCGGAGAAGGACAGACCGTACAAATACTGCGCAACGGGACAGATGTAATGCTATATGTAACGAAAGAGGAAGAGCACGCTACCTACACGCTACACTTCGAGCAACAACTCTCCGCCGACTGCACGCTGGCGGCTATCCTGCTCGACGGAGTAGAGATGACAGACTTTGAACCGACCCAGACCGACTATACGATTGCACTCCCCGCCGGCAGCGAACCGCAGGTAATAACCTACCGCAAAGGGGCAGACAGCCAAGTGGTATTCGCAGGGCAGACCGACCGCAACGAGAGTGCTATCACCGTAGTGGCAGAATCGGGCGCACAGCAGACCTACACGGTGATGTTCGATATAGCACAATATACGGACGCACGGTTACTCGACCTGCAGTTGGTAGAGCGGGCGACTACAGAAAGCGCACGAAGCGCACAAACAAGGTCGACCTTTGTATTCGACCCCGACCAAACCGACTATACGCTGTCGATAGCCAAGGGCGCAGAACTGCCGACAATTGTCTATACCGCACGCGAGGGACAAAATGTGCTCGTAACAGAGACAACGCAAGACGAACAGCAGATACTGATCGTGGCAGAAAACGGCAACACGAAGACCTATACACTCCACTACAACCGTGAACTCTCGAACAATGCACTGCTGGAAGACATCCTTTTAGACGGTGTGTCGATAGCCGGTTTCGACCCCGAAGTATTTGACTATACCGACACTCTGGCATGGCGGACACGCGTTGTGCCATGCGTGTTTGCCGTAGGGCAACTGCCGAACCAAAAGATAACCACCTACTTCAGCAGTGTGAACGGCACGACACGGATACATGTGGTGGCGGCAGACGGCACGACGAGCAACGACTATACGATAGCGTTCCCCGTACGCAAGTCGAGCAACACGGCACTGAAGGATATGTACCTTGGTACGAGCGAGGCAGAGTTGACCTTCTCGCCCGAGCAGACAGAGTATGTAGTACAGATGCCGTATCAGGCAACCACGGCACCAAGCCTCGTCTATACCAAAGCGGAAGACGAGCAGAATGTAACCTACATTGCCCGCCCGATAGGACAGAAGAGCGAAGTGATTGTAACGGCAGAAAACGGCGAGCAACGGACTTACTCTGTGCTGTTCGAAGAAACGCTGTCTGACCAACAGAACCTGCTCAGTACGCTGACCGTACGCGAGACGGGCGAAAGCCTCGACACTACAAAAGACTCGATTGAAGTAAACCTACCCTACGGAACAACGGCACTGAACTTCGACTACACCAAGGCATACGACGAGCAGACGGTATTCGTGCAGCCCGGGAGTATCTACCGCCCAACTGTCATTACCGTACGGGCGAACCGTGGCAACGAGGCTGACAAAGTCTATACGATCACACCCATACTCGACACACAGAACCCCGCTGTGCTGACGGGACTGTCGGTACTCGGAGCGACACTCTCTTTCGACAAGAATCAGTTTAGTTATGTAGTCGATTTTACAGGTGACGGACACACGCCGTATGTTACTTATACCAAAGACGATAATGTCGCTGTAACAGTAAAGGCAAACGACGCATGGCATTGGTCGGCAGAGGTAAGTGCTGATGTAACACTGGGCAGTACGACGACTACCTATACGAACACCTACACCATATACTACCACTACCCCAAGGAGGTAATCCCGAATGCGGACTTTACGGAGTGGACAACAGCAGTATATAACAATGCCACCAAACCGAATAGTTGGAAAGTCCCGGCGGACATCACGAGCGGTATTTCCAGTTTTGGGGTTACCAACTACACAACCGACGCTGTCCAAAAAGCCTCTGACACCGAAGTGTTTATGAAAACTTGGTACGGTTCTTCGGTGGGGTATAATCCTATTGCCGCTACCCCTCGTTCCATTCCGTCTATTATGACGATTGGCGACTTGGCGATACGCCTCGTTACTTGGAACGACAGCAAGGGAACGACAGGTAGTTTCTCGGGATATATTCCGTTCTATAATACCCCCGATGCGGTATCCGTAAACTACAACCTCGCTTCCAAATCCGACGAGAACGATGATGCACTTTTCGCATACCGTTTCTTCGATACGGCAGAAAACGAGTTGAATTTCGACTATGTCGTCAGCAATACGACTTCCGGTTACACAGTTTATACGCAGGCACTTGATTTGTATGGGAAAAATATCAAGGGTATGAATGTGGCAGTGAATGCTACCAACCAAGCCCAAAATTTCAACCCTGGGGCAAAACTCTACATCGACTGGTTCCGGCTTTCTTACAATAGCAAGTTGAAGGGACTGAAAGTGAATGGGACAAATGCTGGGTTGAGCGGGAATGCATTCAGTATCAACCTAACAAACCCCGAATTGACTGCCCTTCCCACACTAACATTCACAGGCGAAGTACCCGACCAAGCGCAAGTGGTAACTTGGGAAGAAGAGACCGTTAGCGGGCAATGGGGCATACGCACGGCGACTATTGCCAACTATGCAGAAGACGGCTCGAAAACGGACTACACACTCAAGGTGCGCCGCCCGCTATCCAGCGAGAAGAGCCTCAGCGACCTACTGATTGACGGCACGACCATAGTAGACTTCGATAAAGCAACGAACGACTACACCATTCACCTCGCTTCGACCACACACCACCTGCCCAGCGTAGAGCCTGTGGCTGCCAGTGCACTCGAGCAAATCACCCTCTCGTACGCTGACTCGGTAGTGCAAATAAAAGTGGTATCCGAGACCGGCGTAGAAAACACCTACTCGGTACGGTTTGTGACCGACCTCTCGGACGACACCACGCTGGCATTCCTCTCTGATGTAGCGGACTTTGCACCCACGACGCACGACTATACCTACACCGGCGAACAACTGCCGAGCGTCATCACATTCGACAAACAGACAGCAGGACAGACTGTCGTTTGCCGCCAGACGCAGACAGCGTGCGTGGTGAGCGTAACGGCAGAGAATGGGAGAACGGGGACTTACCGCGTTACGCTCCAGAAGCCGGTCAGCACGACCACAGGACAATTACAAACGCTCGAACTAAACGGCGACATCTATCCGGCGTTCCAAAGCGACAAGTACGACTACACGGAAGCACGCCCCGAGCATACGGCATTCGAGCGTATGGCAGAACAGGACTCTGTGGTATTTGTGCAGACGGAGACCCATATACAATGGCAAGTCTATGGCACAGAAGAGCATACCTATACCCTCACCTACCCCACGATGCTGTCGTCGAACACCCAACTGTCGGGCATCGTTCTCAACGGCGAGGAGTATGCGGACTTCAACGCTGCCCTCTACTCGTACACACTGACCACCGACACACTGCTGCACATTGACATAGAGAAAGCCGAAGAGACACAGCAGGTTGCCGTTGCATACGACACAGCGACTACCACCTATACTCTCACCGTAACGGCAGAAGACGGCACCGTAGGTCGCCCCTATACGCTACACTTCACCCCACGCCTCTCGGCAGACAACACGCTGAAAGCGATTGTACTCGACGGAGAACCGCTCGCCACATTCACCCCCGCTACACTCAACTACACCATAACACTACCCACTGCCGCTGCGAAACTGAGCGAACCGCAGATGCCCTCACTGACCTACACCGTAGCGAATAAGGGACAGCGCGTGGAGAGGACCGTAGGCAAGTTGGGCAGCACGACCGACATAGTGGTTACCTCGGAGGACGGCAAACAAGTGAACACCTACACGGTGCTCATAGAAGCCGAACCGAGCCATAATGCCGACCTGACGGGTATCGTAGTGGACGGCGTGCCAGTATCGCGCTTCGAGGCAGGGCGGCACTACTACTCCACCCGCACCACCAATGAGGAACCGACTATCACATGGACGGCAGAGGACAACTTCCAAACTGTTACCCGCAGCGATATATCGACCACAGAGCATGTATTGCATGTCGTAGCACAAGACGGTACGACCACACAGGACTACACCATCGAAGTATTTGTAGAGAAAGAGTCGAACGATGCCACGCTCGCCAGTATATTGCTCAACGGACAGGACTTTGCGGACTTTGAGCGTGCGCTGAACCCGAAACTCACTTTCTCGCCCCAACAGAACACCTATACCATCTACCTCCCGTCGGGGACGACTATTCTGCCCGAAGTGGCAGCATCGCTCAACATCGAGGGACAAGAGGTAGTCATCTCGTCCACGGCACAGACTATCTACATAGATGTAACCGCCAAAGACGGCACAACGACCAACCGCTACTCACTGGAGTTCATCGTCCCACTCTCGAGCAATGCGAACCTCGACATGCTCTATGTGGACGGCGACTCGATAGCCGACTTTGCTGCGGCATACTACTTCTACCAAATGTCGCTGCCCGTAGGACAACACAGTCTGCCCGAGGTGGTAGCACAGAAGGCCGAAGCCGCGCAGACGGTAACAACGACGCTCAACCCCACGAACAATCGGGCAACAATAGAGGTAATAGCAGAGGACGGAACTACCAAGGCAACTTATGTCATTGCCTTTGCATTCACCTACTCTACTGCCGACACACTCGACATGATATACCAAGACGGGCTATCGATTGAAGACTTTGCACCACGGCAGAACTACTACACGCTCTCGCTACCTGTAGGTACGACCGCTTTCCCCGAACTGAGTTGGGACGCTGCGGACGATTGGCAGACCATCGAACAAGATACTATCGAGCATACCGACACCCGTATGGTGCGACAGATAGTCGTAACCGCCGAAAGCGGACGGAGCAACACCTACATCGTGACGCACACCATTCTGCTATCGGCTGTCGATACACTCCAAATGCTCTACATAGACGAGAAACCGCTACCCGCTTTTGCCGCGACTACCACCGAATACTGGTACACACTGGCGGCGACAACCACCGAAGTGCCAAGCGTATATGCACAAGCAGGCGACCGCTATCAGACTATTCAGCAGACCACCGAGGCAGACCAAAGCGAAGGAAAGACTCTCGGGCAGAAGAGCGTGATTGAGGTAACGGCAGCGAACGGCAAACAGCGCACTTACACCATCCACTATCCGCTGTTACTCTCGTCGGAGACGGCACTGAACATGATTTATGTGGCGGGCAGCCCGCTGACGGACTTCGATGCAGAGCGGCTCAGTTATCGTGTAGCACTCGATATGAACACTACGGATATTCCGATGGTAACCGTAGCAAAGAAAGAGGACACGCAGACCGTAGATATTCAGATTGCGGACGATGTGGTACGCATCACCGTAACGGCAGAGGACAAGACAACAGAGACCTATATACTCACTTTTGAGCGTCAGAAGTCGAGCAACATCAACCTCAAGAACATTCAACTGAGCGATGATGTGGTTCTCGACTTTGAGTCCGACCACTACGACTACACCATTGTACTCCCCTACGGACAGACCGAGTTGCCGACTATCACGCCCATCAAGAGCGAAGAAGACCAACAGGTAGAGATATCCGAGCCGCTGATTCTCGAGTCGGGCGAGCAGGTGGTAACCATCACCGTAACGGCTGCGAACGAAGAAGACCAAGGAGCCTATACGCTGACCTTCCAATTCGCAAAGAACAGCGATGCAAGCCTGACCGCCATCTATATCAAAGATGAACTGTTGGCAGGCTTTGCGGCAGACAGCACGGAGTACACCATCTCGTATGTAGCCGGCACAGACTCGACCGAGTTTGCCACGGCAGCCGATGTGCGCTGCACACTCTCTGACCCCGAGGCGCACTGCGAAGTAAGCGTACAGGAGAACGGCACTATCCAACTGACCGTAACAGCAGCAGATGGTACGATACGCACCTATATCATCCATCAGGTAATCCTGAAAGACACCGACAATTCGCTGCGGATGATTTATCTGGACGACGAGGAGTACGGCGACTTCAGTCCCGAACAGGACTTCTATACCTACTATATCGTGGCAGGTATGGCGGCACCGAAAGTAACAGCAGAGGCGACCTCGGATTTGGCAGATGTCAGCATCAAAGAGGTGGCTGTGGGCGACACCTGTATCATTATCTGCACCTCGGAGGCAGGAGAGGCACACCGCTACTTTATCTACTTTGCGGAGTCGGAGATAAACGATGCACTCAAACCGAAAGCGAACGATGTGTTGGTAAAACACCTGCCCGGCTCGATGCAATTGCTGATTGCCACCACACGCAAGGATGTCTCGTTCGCACTCTATGACACAGACGGACATCGCGTGCAGTTCACGGGCATAACCACAGCCGACCCGAACGACATCGAGGTGGTTCACGAGGCAGACGGCAGCGAGCGACTACTCAATGTAACGAACTACCGCTCGGGGACGATAGTTTCAGTTGACCCGAATACGATTTACTTCTATGTCTTCTTCGAGAGCGAAAAGAAGCGTATCTGCTCGGGCAAGTTGGTTATTGCACAATAGAGGATTCTTTTTCCCATAAAGATGAGATAGGGCAGCGGGCAATCCGCTGCCCTATCTTTGTCTTTGTTGCACAATGCACTTGCTGACTAAAACTCGTATCCTATTGATGCGAGTGCCATAGAAAAGCATAAGTTTACATTAAAAAAGACAGAAGCGGACACACATCTTGACTGTTGGGTACACAAAACGCCCGGTTTGACAGCAGAATTGGATTTTGTATATACACAGAGGAATAGTAATACCCATTGAAGTAAAAGCAGGACATAATGCGCACCTTAAATCGTTGCAGATATTTATGGATAACATCAGTCATCATACTGCCGTATGTGTTTGGGCACAGCCAATGCAAGAGGACAAGGTACATACACCACACGGCAAACCCTTCCGCCTTCCGTTTACTCAGTGTTCCCTTCTACTATGTGCATATCTTGGATAAGGTATTGGATAAATACACCTAAAAAAGATAGAACAACCCAAAAGAATTACGGCTGCAAGAGGGTAACTCTTGCAGCCGTAATTCTTTTTATATAGATACTATATCTTATATAGAAAGTCTAGAATCTATAGAAAGTCTACATAGTACATACCGTTGTATTAGTGTCGGCGGTCGAGGCGCGCACCGTCTTCAGGACGGGGACCACGACGCTCAGGGCGAGGACCACGGTCTCCTCTTGGCGCACGAGCAGGACGCTCCGGCTCTACATAGCCTTCGGGTTTCTCTTTCAGTGCCTTTGCGCTCAAGCGGAACTTACCGGTCTTCGGGTCAACTTCGAGCAACTTAATGGTTATCTTGTCGCCCTCGTGAATACCCGTTTCCTCCATCGTATCGAAGCGCTTCCAGTCAATCTCCGAGATGTGGAGCAGACCCTCATGACCCGGCATAAACTCTACGAAACAGCCGTACGGCATAATCGACTTCACGGTCGATTCATACACCTCGCCCACCTCAGGCATGGCGACAATCGCCTTAATCTTTGCTACAGCAGCGTCCATCGACTCCTTGTTGTTGCTTGCTATCTCTACCTTGCCGCCTTCTTCTATCTCGTCGATAGAAATTACAGCACCGGTCTCAGCCTGAATACCTTGAATAATCTTCCCGCCCGGGCCAATCACAGCACCGATCATATCCTTCGGAATCATCATCGTCACGATACGCGGAGCGTGCGGCTTGATGTCGGCACGAGGCTCCGGCATGGTCTCAAGCAGTTTGTCGAGGATGAACATACGGGCTTGGTGAGCCTGTGCGAGTGCGTTCTCCAGCACTTCGTAGCTCAGGCCGTCCACCTTAATATCCATCTGGCAAGCGGTCAAACCGTCACGGGTACCCGTGGTCTTGAAATCCATATCGCCGAGGTGGTCTTCGTCGCCGAGAATATCGCTCAGAATCTTATAGTTCAGTTTGTCGCCTACGAGTTCCGAAATCATACCCATCGCAATACCGCTGACGGGCTTCTTGATAGGTACACCGGCGTCCATCAGGGCGAGCGTACCGGCGCAAACGGTAGCCATCGAAGACGAACCGTTCGACTCCAAAATGTCGCTCACTACACGCACGCTGTAGGGGAACTCAGCAGGAATCATGTTCTTCAATGCACGGCAAGCCAAGTTACCGTGACCAATCTCACGACGACCTACACCACGCTGTGCTTTTGCCTCGCCTGTTGCAAACGGCGGGAAGTTGTAGTGGAGCAGGAAGCGGTCAGACCCCTGAATCAACGCCTCGTCAATCATCTTCTCGTCACGGCTTGTACCGAGCGTAACGGTAGCCAAAGCCTGTGTCTCACCACGAGTAAAGATACTCGAGCCGTGAGGGCCGGGCAACGGGCTTACTTCGCACCAGATAGGACGGATGTCGGTGGTCTTACGGCCATCCAGACGCTTGCCCTCGTCGAGTACGGCGCGGCGCATAGCCTCTTTCTCTACATCGTGATAGTAGCGATCAACCATAGCGGCGATTTCGTCTATATCGATGCCGAGAGCCTCAGCACGAGCGGCCATATAGTCAGCCTTCTCAGTCTTGAAGTCTGCGCAGATTTGCGAGAACATCTCCTCACGGTGGTGCTTGTCGGTGTCGGCAGAGGTAGCCTGTGCATAAGCACGAGCGTAACTGAAGTCGTGTACAGCCTGCTTCAGCTCATCGTCGTTCACCTCGTGGCAGTATTCGCGTTTCACCTCTTTGCCGTAAGCCTTCATCATCTCGTTGATAGCCAAGCACTCGGGTTTGATAGCCTCGTGTGCGGCCTTGATAGCCTCCAGCATGACAGATTCGGACACTTCTTTCATCTCGCCCTCCACCATCATGATATTGTCGTAGGTAGCAGCCACCATCAGTTCGAGGTCAGCCTGCTCACATTGTTCAAAAGTCGGGTTGATGACAATCTCACCGTTCACGCGTGCTACACGCACCTCCGATACAGGACCTTCAAAAGGTATATCCGAGCAAGCGAGTGCTGCACCGGCAGCAAGCCCGGCGATAGACTCCGGCATATCGATACCGTCAGCCGAGTACATCGTCACATTCACAAAAGTCTCTGCGTGATAGTTGGCAGGGAACAGCGGACGGAGTGCACGGTCAATCAGGCGGGCAATCAGGATTTCATAGTCCGAAGCCTTGCCCTCACGACGGGTAAAACCGCCAGGGAAACGACCTGCGCTGGCAAATTTCTCTTTGTACTCAACGGTAAGCGGCATGAAGTCCGTACCAGGAACTGCGTCCTTGGCGGAGCAGACTGTGGCAAGCACCATAGTGTTGCCAATCGTAGCCATCACAGCACCGTCGGCTTGTTTCGCCAGTTTACCGGTCTCGAGCGTAATGACACGACCATCAGGAAGTTGAATTTCCTTTTTTACGATATTCATTTCGTTGTTTTTGTTATTGGGGCACCGATTGTGCCTCGTTAGTGGATTATGGAGCACCGAATTGCGCCCCGTTACTTAGTGGTGGAACACCGAATTGTGTCCCTAAATATATATGACCCAAAAAAGTCGCGCAAAGGTACAACTTTTTTTTGACATACACAAGAGTGGAAGAAAATTCGAGTCCAAAACACCCTGTACTGTCCAATTTGTTATTGGACAGTACACAATATAGGGTATCTTGCAGCGGTTGAAAAAATATGTCGAAGAGAGACTTATTATTCGAAGAGGGCGTAGTAGGTAACAGAGGTCGTAATCGTCTTTCCCTCAGCGGTGTTGAAAAGGTCGGCAGGCAGGACAAAGGGGTCGCGCCAGTCTTTCTCAGTTGTCCAACCAAGAAACTGCATACCCTCGCAAGGGGCGACTGCGGCAGTAGGCAACACGAGAGTATCGCCCTGCCTATACGTCTTGGTCTCTATTGCCGTGCCATCTACTACCCACATAACAGTAGGAGCAGTCTCTTGTTCAATATAAGTAAATGTAATAACCCCATCGGTCTCTGCTATATCCTTAACCGGCTTGGTAGAGATTGATGACCATGTGGTCTTGTTCTTTGTTCCCGGATAAGCATCCGACGCTGTACCGACATTTGTCTTATTACCCGTGGCGGCGGAGATAATCGTGTAGCGTGGGCTTCCTGCCGTATTGTTCGGCTCGTTATTTTTCCAAGCCGAAGCACTGTAGTTGACATACCACACAAGCAGTCCATGCCCGGGGAGGTACTTATCCCACCCTGACTGCTGGCGGTTCTCGAGATAGTAGTTCACGCCCTCTCTGGTAGCAGCCTGCAAAATGCCAGCAGCATTTATCTGCAAAGGCTCACTCTCTGCGGTAAGCGAATATGTACCTGCTTTAGTACCCGGATTGACAGGCGTTGCCCAACCGAAGAAGTACTTCTCGTGGGCACTATAGTTAGGCGGGCAGTCGCCTTCCGCATTGTAACAGCCCATATCCATAATATCCCATTCACACGGTGTATAGTACTCTTCATAGTTCGTACCATACTCTGTATCATAGTAGTCCGGCAACCCCAATACATGCCCAAACTCATGACAGAAAGTGCCAATACCATTGCGCAGGTTTGTAATGCCACTGATTTCCCCCGAGCAAGCATAGTTGTCGATATACTTCCCATCGAAAAGGCAATCAGACTTCTTGTAAGTACATTTACCATAATAAATTGTTGACTCGATATTCCAGTTATGCGGCCAAATGGTAGTAGTAGCACCACCATCTGCCTCGCCCTTGCCCGCATAGATGACATAGACAAAATCCACATAGCCGTCGTTGTCGTTGTCGTATTTCGAGAAATCTACATTGCACTCCGACTTGGCTAATTGACACGCCTCGACAATCATATCACCGGGATACATATCGTTGCCTTCTTCACCGCCTTGATTTTTCCCGTAGTAGGAATGTTTTTTGGGTAGCGTAACAGGACCGACGACATCGAACTGCGGACTATAGGCGCCGTTCGATTGGTCGTAGAAATACTGACGCGCAGAGCCATAGGAGTTCCCATAGGTATAAGTCTGCCCGTTCATCATCGAATCCATCTCAGCACGGGGGTTGGAAGATTGGTATATGGTATCAGAGAAATTGACTAGGATCAACAGTCCGCGGGGTGCGAGATTGATAGTCCCTATATCCTGTTTGGCACGGCGGGTACGCCACAGGGGAGACTTAGCACGACGGGCGGCAATGGTGTCGGCTGAGAGTGACTTCTCAACCACCTGCCAGTAACCATCAGCGTTCTCGCTAAGCACTTCACCTTGTTCATTGGTGTAGTAGTGATAAAATTCGTCACCGTTCAGCCGCACCTGCAATGTGGTGCCGTCGGGTTGGGTCTTGGTCTGCCAACCACGATAGGCGGGGATGGCATATAGTGTAGTTGCAGCCACGCACAACAGCCCTATCAAAGTATATTTTTTCATTTCGTTCTCTATTTAATCGGTTTTCCTACAATATCGTACATCCGCTCGCCTACTACAATATATATAGTATTATCACGCACCACTTTTCTCGCTTGTACCTCAGCCGTTGTGGTTTGAATGCCCGACGCTTCGTCCCATTGTGCCACAAGTGACACATTTTCCGCAGGCATCACAAAACTATCTCCCGCCTGATAGATATTTCCACCATATAGCCAACCTGCAAATACTTTTCCCGTCTGAGTCGGTTTGCCTTTCGACAGGGTAACTTTTCCCCCCTCTGCATATTCCGCAACGCCACAATGCGTGCTTTTGTCGGGATAACCGGCATATTCAAAGGTATAGGTCACCGTAGGCGTGGCATCTTCCTCAATGTAGAGCGTAGGCAGCAACATCGTTGCCGACACATCTGAAGTATAATTCAAAAAACGCGGACTCGATACATTGTATAGTATTCGTCCACAACTTGAGTTCGTGCTGCTGATAGTCGCCAGGTTCTCACTGATGGCTATCGTCCATGTGGTCGTTCCGCTACCGATAGCTAATTTCTTTTTTGCCGTAGCCCCAAGCAGCCCCGTACCATTCGACAGAGTCCAAGCCTCGCTTGTACCCCCCAGTGTCCATACCTCTGTGCCATCACCCAACAACTCTATCGAGTTGCTGTCGTTTGCAAAAGTGGTTGCCACCGTGTCCAAATAGGCGCCCGACAAAGCGCCGGCAGTACATCCCTTTGCAGGACACGCCAGCACCACATTCTTGCCTGCTGCCAACTGTGTTTCATCGGTCACCCGCACCCAATCAGCAGCCTGTGCCACGCTTACTATCGCAGCAAACGCCAACAAAAATACATGTTTCATATTTCTTTCTTTTCAAAAACCTACCGCAAAGGTACAACATATTATACAGATGCACAAACTAAACGCACATTTTATTGCACTTTGCGACAATTTTTAACAGCTTCTACACAAAAGTGTCCTACTTTTGAGTAAAAGCAGGACACTCAATTCTATTTTAGTTATGTATTTTTCGGATACTATTGTTCTATATTCTTTGTTTTGGGGAA
>CAVFHY010000058.1:0-15749 GCA_963622445.1 Bacteroidaceae bacterium | reverse complement strand
ATTCGCACTTGCTTGTTGAATTCACCCTCTCTTACTGATTTTGGTGCGGTTGCCCTGAAGGAGGGCTTCTTAAGGACGCACATAGGTTGCGCAAGGGTTGCTCATTGGTTGCGCAAGGGTTGCTCATAGGTTGCTCATCGGTTGCACGGACGACCTGTCGGGTACACACCACCTCCGAATTCTGTTTTACCTGCGGTTGCGCATCGGTTGTACGGACGACCTGTCGGGTACAGCCAAAGGGAAGAGAGATAATAAACAGCAGGAGCGGGGCACTCAATGCCCCGCTCCTGCTGTTATCGTATAGAGTATATTGCGATTCTTCTGCGTATGTCGTCAAACAAGCCCGTCAGTGCCTACTGTTATCGTATAGAGTATGTTGCGATTATTCTGCGTATGCCGTCAAACAAGCTCGTCAGTGCCTGCTGTTATCGTATAGGGTATATTGCGATTATTCTGCCTGCATTCCGGCTTTGCGCTTCGCCATGAGAGCAGCGAACTTCGCTTGTCGTTTCTCATGACGCTCGTAGATTTTCCAGTACGCTACGGGCAGAACGGTGATAGTCAGCGGAAGCGTGAAAAGCGAACCGAAGCAGATGACGACACCCATCGGCATCCAAAGGCTGGTGTGCGCCACGATCATCGGTATCACACCCAACGCGGTCGTTGCCGTAGTCAGGAATATCGGGCGCATACGACGGATACCCGACTCAAACGCCGCCTCGCGAATCGATACATGGTGGGTGCGCAAGTCTTCGGCGTACTCGTACATCATAATTGCATTCCGCACGATGACACCTATCAGGCTCACTATACCCAGCACCGCCGTAATAGAAATATCCAAGCCGAACAGATAGAGCCCTGTGAATGCACCGAAGAGGCAAAGGATACTGCTCGACAGCGTGAGCAACGAGAGCGATAGGTCACCGAAATGGTAGAGCAACAAGACCAGCATGACCAATAGCGCAGCAATGACGGAGATGGCTATCTGCGGTATCATCTCGCCGTTGACGGCAGACAGCCCGCCGTACGTAATCGTTACGCCGTCGGGCAGGTCGCTGAGGTTCTCCTTGACCCACTTCTTGATTTTGCGGTCTGCCACCACTTGGCTTACATCGCCCTGCAAGTCGCTCGCCACCGTGATGGCACGCACCGAGTTGCGGTGTTCGATACGGGTGTGGTGCCACTCAGGCTCCAGCGTTGCCACTTGGCGTAGAGGCACCCAGACCGAAGGATAGGCGGTCGGCACCATGATGTCCTGCAACTCGTCGATGGTCATGTCTTTCGCCCCCGCCGTATAGAGCATGACGGGTATCGCATAGTCGCCCTCCCAGACGGTGGTGAGTTTTGCACCTTGCGTCAGGGTACGCAGATAGAGCGAAAGTGTGGTCTCCGTAATACCGAGGCGGGTCGCTTCCTCTTCGTTGAGCGTGATACGCGTCTGGCTCGCTACATTGTCGTAGTTGCAATGTACCCAACGGAATTCGGGTTGGCTCGCCATATACTGCTTGACGCTGTCGGCATAGACAGACAGCAGGTCCAAGTCGTTACCACGGAATCGCACCTCGATAGGGCTCATCACCGCCTGATAGTCCAACTGCTTGAAGCGGACATACGCATTGGGGAAGTAGTTCTCATAGCGGGGCGTGTATTCTTTGAGCAGTTGCGCCGTTGCCTCTTTGGACGAGGTATTGACGATAAACTGTGCGTAACTGGAACGAGGCATCTGCGGCGTATAGGTCGCATGAAAACGGGGACTTGACTGTCCGACAAACGAGGTAATCGAGGTAATGCGTTTATCCACCCGCAACATACGCGCAAGGCTGTCGGCTACAACGGTCGTCTCCTCTATGGACGAGCCTTCGTTGAGGTGAATCTCCACGGCAAAGCACTCGCGTTCCGCCTTAGGCAGCAGTTGCAGGTTGAGGCGTGTAAACAAGAAGCATCCCAGCACGATACACCCCACACAGGTTACGATTGCGCCCCACGGGTGATTGAAGCAAAATGTCAGCAAGCGGTGGTAGCCGTTTTGCAGCCAATTGAAGAAGTTCTGCTGCCGACGCTCCAGCCAGTTGAGTTTGTCGGTCTTGCGACGACGGATAAACTGTGTTGCCATATAGGGGGTTACCCACGTGGCGTAGAATATACTGGCACTTAGAGCAAAGAGTATCGCCCATGGGAAGTATTTCACAAAGTCACCCAAGGGACCTTTGATGATGAAGGTCATGGGGAAGAACATACCTGATATGGAGCAGGTGGCTACTGACATAGGGACGAACAGTTGCCGAGTGCTGACTGCCGCCGAGTACCAACGGCTGTGCCCGTGCTCCAGCAGGTCGGTGTAGCCGTCTATGACGATCACCGAGTCATCGACAATCATACCCAAGACGACAATCAAGGCTGCGAGCGTTACGGTATTCAGTTCGATACCTGTCAGGTACATAATACCTACGGCAACCGCCGTGCAGACAGGTACGCCCGTGCTGGCCACCAGTGCCGTACGCAGCGGGAAGAGCACCAGCATGACAATGATTACCACCACGATGGACAGCACAATGTCGTGCATGAATGATTTGACCGAGTCGTTTACCACTTTCGGTTGGTCAGTGATGCGGTGAAAATGGATATCCGGCGGCAATTCGCTGCTGATTTTGTCCATCTCACGGTCGATTTTCTGACCGAACGCCACGATGTTGTGCCCGGGAACCATCTCCATGTTCACTATCAGGCACGAACGATTGGGCGAGATGTCCACTGCCGCATCACCGGTATAGTACTGCACCGACTTGCTCGGGGCGGGGTAGTGTCGCTCGATGGTGGCAATGTCCTTCAAGCGTATCGTTGCGCCCGACACGGGATTGAACCACACTATCTGCTCGGCTATCTCCTGTTCGCTTTTGAAAGGAATCGCCACTTGCAGTTTCTGCGTGCTTTCGGCACCGTCTATCGAACCTCCTATGGTGCGGAAGCCTTGCAGCAGGAGCGAGGCTTGCAGCGCCTTTTGGTCGATACCGTAGGCGGACAGTCGGGCAGGGTCAACCTCGACGGAGATCTCTTCGTTCTGCGTACCCATAATACGGATCTTGCCCATTTCGGGTATCGAGCGCAGGCGGCGGCAGAGTTGGCGGGTATATTCCTCCATTTCGCGTGGACTGCGGTCATCGCTCTCGACGGTGAGCAACAAGGAAGAGGTGTTGCCGAAATCGTCTATCACCACCGTTTGCAGCACGCCCGCCGGCATATAGAGTTTCCGATACAGATCCAAGCCCGCACGGATGGCTGTCCATGCTTCGGCACTCGACTCTACATCGTTGCGCAACCATACATATACATACATCAGTCCGTCCTCTGTGACAGAACTGGTTTTCTCCTTGTCTATCTCGACAAACCCGTTCAGGTAGTCCTCCAGCGGACGGGTTACCTGCTCTTCTATCTCCTGCGCCGTAGCACCTGGGTAGACCGCTGCCACAATGCCCTGTCGGATAGTGAACTGCGGAAACTCATCCTTGTTCATGCGGGGCAGCGACCATACGCCCAACAGGGTCAGCACCAACACGGTGGCATAGACCAGGTTGTGTTTGCGCATAGCGCTCTCTATGTGATTTCGCTTCTTCACGACCGTTCCTCCTTATTCAATCACAATCGCTGCGCCGCTGTACAACTTCTGTTGCCCCTCGACGATGAGGGTATCGCCTGCGTTCAAGCCGCTTGTAACGAGCACACGGCCTTGGGCGTGCATACCAATCTCGACCGCACGGCGCTGTGCCTTGCCGTCCGCAACTACCCAGACGCTGTGTCCGGACTGCAGAATCTGTACGCATTTCGTAGGAACGGCGTAGCCCTTCGTCACCTGTGCGCAGAGCCAAACCTTGCTTACCATACCCGGCAGCAGCGTCTTCATGTACGCCTCATTTGCCAGCACCTCTGCTTTGACGGTGTAGGTATGGGCGATGGTGTTTGCCACAAGGCTCTTCTCTATGACGCGAATCGGCAGGGTATCTTGCCCCAAGGCGGCAACAACGATGCTGCCGTTATCGCCTACACGGATCTGAGAGATGTCCTGTTCCGCCACATCGAAGACGACATGAAAACCATCGGTATGCAGCAGCGTGGCGACAGGCAGCACGGGGCTAACTACTTGCCCTACATGCACATCGCAGTCGCCTATTACACCATCGCTCGGCGCCCGCAGTACGCAGTCGTCCAACGACTTTTTCGACATATTGACCACTGAGCGGGCTTGCTGCAGTTTGCTTTGCAGTTCGACCATTTTCTGCTCTGTCACACCTCCCTCGGCGAACACTTTCTGTGCCCGTGCATAGCCGTCTTCTATCTCCTTGAGTGTGGCGTCGGCGGCTTGCAGGGCGTCTTTTGCCCGTGTGTTGTCGATACGCAGTATCTCCTGTCCCGCCTTGACACGGTCGCCCTTGCGGACATAGACTTGTGTCACTTGCCCTGCTGACTGCATAGTAAGCGGAATTCTCGCTGCACTCTCTATCTTGCCCACATAAGTGTGGGTGTATTGGCTCGTGGTGTGCGTCATCACCTCGGTGTGTACTTTGAGCGGCGCTTTTGCGGTTTTCTTGCTTTCCGACTCACCGCACCCCGTAAGCACGAGGGCGCATACGATACTGATATATACTGTTTTCGTCTTCATTCTATCCTGCTTTCCTTAGTACTGTTTGGCTACACAGACGATGTCCTGTCCCTGTAGGGCAAGACCGCTCGACAAGCCCTCTCCCTCGTAGGAGAAGGAATAGATAACGGTGCCGTCGTACACCTTGCCCGCTCCCGACACGCTGATGCGGAACGCCTCTGTCACGGTATGCTCGACTGCAACCAATGCGGAGTCGTCCACATAGTTGTAGGAGAGCGTAATGTTCCGTGTGAACGGCTCAAGGACGATGGAATCGCCCGTGTACTTCCCTTTGGTGGTATAGACCTTGCCACCCAATGTATTCAGGGTGATGCATACCTTCTTGTCTTTCTCGCGGAGGACTTGCATAGCCCCCTCTTCGTCCGGCAGGACGAGACGGGTGGAGTCGTCTATGGTTACTTCACCACTGATTTTGTAGCCGTAAGTGCCTACGACATCCTTTATGGAGTCTTGGCAGGCGTTCAGCGTAACGAGAGCGAATGTAAACAGGGCGTAAACCGCCCATTTAGTCAATCTTTTCATACCTTATGTTGTTTCGTTGTTTTCCTTTTTTTCTATCCCCAACAGGGCGTGAATATAGCGAATGTTGTCCGCTTTGCGCTGGGCGAGGCGTTTGGCTTCGTCCATCTCATGCTCGGGCAAGAGGGTGGCGAGAGCGGGCATTACAAGCACGGACATGATATTCATCGAGCAGACAGTGAGCATCAACTTCCAAGCGTCGGTCGGCACTATGCGTCCCGCATCGGCTTCGCGATTCAGTGCGGTTTGGAGTTGGTCGATATACGGGGCGTAGGTGGCATGGGCGACCTCGTAGAACGACGGGAGCGGGGTTAGTTCGTTGACCAGCAGCCGCACGAGCATCTTGTTCCGCTCCATAAAATCGAAATTGCGGGCGATAAGGTTGTCAATGCCACTGATAAAGTCCGTCTTCTGCGACTCGTCGGATGGCAAAACGGAACGCACAAAAGACATAATCTTCTGTTGCAGCAACTCGTTAAAGAGGTTCTCCTTCGACTGAAAATGGTAGTATAGCAGGACATGCGTAACCCCCACGCTACGGGCTATATTGCTCATCTTCGCCCCCTCGTAGCCGCTGCGAGCAAACTCCTCCTCAGCGGCTTGCAGTATGTCTTCCCGACGGTTCTTCATATCAAAATCGAGTGCAAAAGTACTATATTTTTTCTGTCCCTGCAAGCGAATACTTACATTTTTGTAAGTTATAGGCGTTTTTGGTGATGTTTCGGGTGCGTGCCGTTGGAGTTTTGGGGATGTGTCGTTCGTGGAGAAGATTGTATATACAGTTTTTGTTTTGCATATTCTAAGGCGCGCCAGTGGTGGTTTTCCCGCTCGGAGCTGGTTCGGAGGTGATTCGACGGTGGTTCGACGGTGGTTCGACAGACACGCGTGGTTTGGGCGAGGGATTTTCAAAGGAGATGCGGGGCTCTGAGTTTTCTATCAATGGTTGTATATTCGATACCTAATGCATATCCGCCTGACCCTGGTACTTCCCCAAGTCCCCTCCCAAGCGGGCATTTTATCAACTCCACTTGCCAAATTTGGAATTATGGGCGGCGGATAGGGAATAAAATTTGCACAAATGCGAAAAAGGTTGTACTTTTGCAGTCCGAAAACAATACAATAAACCACAATACATCATGATTTACAGTAAAGAAGTACAAGAAATGTGCGTGGTAGCCAAAGGACCGAAACACGGTCCCGCTCCTATCCCCGAAGAGGGTAAGTGGGTGAAGGCTGCCGAAATCAAAGACATTTCCGGTCTGACACACGGTATCGGTTGGTGCGCTCCCCAACAGGGCGCCTGCAAACTGACACTGAATGTGAAAGACGGCGTTATCGAAGAAGCGTTGGTTGAGACTATCGGCTGCTCCGGTATGACCCACTCTGCGGCTATGGCTGCCGAGATCCTGCCGGGAAAAACCATTCTCGAAGCACTCAATACCGACCTTGTTTGCGACGCTATCAACACCGCTATGCGTGAGTTGTTCCTCCAAATCGTTTACGGTCGTACACAATCTGCTTTCTCCGAGGGTGGTCTTGCCATCGGTGCTGGTCTCGAAGACCTCGGCAAGGGGCTTGTATCGCAGTGCGGTACCCTCTTCTCAACCAAGGTGAAAGGGGTTCGCTACCTCCAACTGACCGAGGGCTACATCACCAAAGAGTTCCTCGACGAGGACAACGAGGTATGCGGCTACGAGTATGTACACATGGGCAAGTTCATGGACGCTGTGAAGAAAGGCGTGCCTGCCGACGAGGCTCTCAAACAAGTTACCGGCACTTATGGTCGTACCACCAAAGAGCAGGGCGCAGTTAAATCTATTGACCCAAGAAAGGAGTAATGCTATGATTCGTCCAGTTCAATTTGAATCACAAGACCGCCGCGAGAAACAGATTCTCGCTGCGCTGAATGCCAACGGTATCGCTTCTATCGAGGAGGCTAACCAGATTTGCGAACAATATGGCCTTGATCCCTATCTCACTTGCGAAGAGACGCAGCGTATCTGCTTTGAGAACGCAAAGTGGGCGTATGTGGTAGGCAGTGCCATCGCACTCAAAAAGGGCTGCAAGAATGCTGCCGACGCTGCCGAGGCTATCGGTATCGGTCTGCAGGCTTTCTGTATTCCCGGCTCTGTGGCTGACGACCGTAAAGTAGGTCTCGGTCATGGTAACTTGGCTGCCCGCTTGCTTCGCGAGGAGACCCAGTGCTTTGCTTTCTTGGCAGGTCACGAGTCGTTCGCTGCTGCCGAGGGCGCTATCAAAATTGCGGAGATGGCAAACAAAGTGCGTAAGAACCCGCTCCGTATCATTCTGAACGGTCTGGGCAAGGACGCTGCACAGATTATCAGCCGTATCAATGGCTTCACCTATGTACAGACCCAGTTTGACTACTACACGAGCGAACTGAAAGAGGTTCGCCGCAAGGCATATTCCAATGGTCCCCGTGCAAAAGTGAACTGCTATGGTGCTGACGATGTACGCGAGGGCGTGGCTATCATGTGGCACGAGAATGTCGATGTATCCATCACGGGTAACTCGACCAACCCGACGCGTTTCCAACACCCTGTAGCAGGTACCTACAAGAAAGAGCGTGTCTTGGCCGGCAAGCCGTACTTCTCTGTGGCTTCTGGTGGCGGTACGGGGCGTACATTGCACCCCGATAACATGGCTGCAGGTCCTGCATCGTACGGTATGACCGATACGATGGGGCGTATGCACTCGGATGCACAGTTCGCCGGTTCGTCGTCTGTTCCCGCACATGTGGAGATGATGGGCTTCCTCGGTATCGGTAATAACCCGATGGTAGGTTGCACCGTTGCCTGCGCTGTGAATGTCGCTTTGGCGTTGAGCAAGTAAAATTTTGCACGAAAAACCTGCGTCTACACTGCGGGTTGTTACTATATGAAAGCCTCTTAACCGTTGTGGTTAGGGGGCTTTTTGTATAGGGTTATGTCCAATGTATAGTATATCCGATAAATACTATGAACGGAGTCTTTTCTATGGTCCTTAGTGGAGTAGAGAAGAGAAAAATGCGTTTAGCGTGAGAAAAAATATGCACAAAGGCATACGATATTTGTGTATTTCATGAAAATTATGTATCTTTGCACGCTTTTTCGACATAGCGGGGACTTGGTAGCATAGTTGCCCGTGAGAAAGTAGGAAAGATGGCAGAGTGGTCGATTGCGGCGGTCTTGAAAACCGTTGACCTGCGAGGGTCCGGGGGTTCGAATCCCTCTCTTTCCGCCCCAATTCAGCCAATACGAAAAGAGTCTAACCGCAGAGGTTAGGCTCTTTTTTGTATAATTCAAATTCCTAATTAGCAATTACCATTCTCGTGTTCCAATAGGTATTGCTTGGCGGGCAGCCCTCCTGCGTAGCCGGTAAGCGAGCCGTCTGTGCCTATTACACGATGGCAGGGTACAAAAATAGAGAGGGCGTTGGCTCTGTTGGCGTTGGCGACTGCCCGTACTGCCGTGGGTTTGCCTATTCGCCGTGCGAGGTCTGCATACGAGATAGTGGTGCCATAGGGAATATGCAGCAGTTCGTTCCATACGGTCTTCTGAAGCTCCGTCCCCGCAAAGAGTAATGGTACAGAGAATGCACAGCGTGTCCCTGCAAAATACTCGTCTAACTGTATGGCAGCCTGTTCTGTAACGGGCGATGTGCCTTGTACTATCTCAGCGTGCAGCAGGCGTTTCAGCCGTTTGGCAGTCTGCTCATGCCGTTCCTCTTGTTGCCAATCGCACAAACAGAGTTGCCCCGCGTATGCCCCTAACAACAGTGTACCGCATAGGGCAGAGTAGGGCGTGATACAAAGGGTTTGCTTCTGCATACGGAGTAGAGCCATTTACAAATTTACACATTGAACATTTGCGAGAGCAATGTTATCCCCGTCTCGGTGCGGAAAACCTTGTCTCGGAAAGTGCGTATTGCCTCTGCGGAGAGATGGTCTTCGTAGGCATTGACGAGAAAGTCCGCCTCTACCAATATGCGGTGGTCGATATCCGTGATAGGCTCATAGGTGTGGTGGTGCGCAATCAGCCAACAGATACGCTTCATTTGCGTTGCTGTGAAACCGCCTACTTCCGCAAGCAGTTGTTGTGCTTCTGCAGGACCGAGTTCTTCTTGTGCTTTTCCGTGGCAGTGACCATATTGGGCTTCCGCTGCATGAATGCCGATGTCGTGAAGAATAGACGCCGTTTCGAGGATAAATAGCGTTTCTGCGTCTATCTTTTCGCTCACGCCTATGGTCGCTGCCAAGTCGTGTACTTTGACAAAATGCTGTATTCGCTTGGCGTCAGCGTGGTCGTATGCCACCATTGCCCGCATCACCGCTGCCAATTGCTTATCCATAGTTCCCTTAATTTATGGTTCTGCCTGTAAAGTCAGGAGATCCACGGCAGAAGCAGTGTCTATGAGTTGTATCTCCGCTGCCGAAAGCACGGAATGAAATAGAAAATCAGTATAATACGCTTTGTCTTGGTTGCTTTCTAATGCACGCACTTTCTCTGGATAGGTCTGTGCATAGCGATCAGAATACCATACAAAAGCACCGCAACTGTGCGTCTCTTCGGCATCGCTTGCATGGCAATAGTTGCCGTTCTCTCCGAGCGATTCGCCGTGGTCGGAAAGGTAGAATAGTATTGCCTGTCGTCCTTCTACAAGCATTAATAATGAGTCCATTACGCAATCCATGTAGCGAATGGTATTGTCGTACGAATTGACTATCTGCTCAATCGTATTGTTTCGCACCACCCGGTTGGTTGTGACAGGCGTAAAGTACCAGTTCTCTTCTGGCACGTGAAAGTTATAGTACCAGTGGCTGCCTATCTCGTGCAGAACAATCAGGTTCTTTGCGTGCTGCCGGGCAAGTATCTCTTTCGTAGGTGCCAAGAGTGCATTATCATACCAACCGGAGAATACATAAATCGATTTACCCAAACTCGGGTATATGGTCGTGTCGCACTCGGCAGGGAAAGTGGCAAAACTCTCGTCCATCTCTTGATTGGCAATCCATGCCGTGTAATACCCGTTTTCGCGTAGTATGGTTGCAAAACTATGTTCGGAGTACTGATAGTCTAAATGCAGACTGTCTGCCCGTGTGAGTAGCAGTGGCACAGAAGCGGCGGTATGGGTGTATATGGAGCGTACATGAGGTAGCGACACCACATTCCTCCTTTGCGCAAGACGAGGAGTAGTTTCTCGCCCATAGCCATTCAGTTGCAAATGGTCGGCACGCACCGACTCACCGATAACCACAATGATAGTCAGGCTGTCGCTTGCCTCGCCTGTTTCACGGTATGCGGGTGTGGTGCGAGGAGCATGTCGTTTGGCTTGTACAATAGCATACTCTCGTATACTATGCACGATATGCATCGGATAACGCTGGCTCAAACTACGCTGCATACGAGGTATCGAATAATACCCACACAGCAAGAGAAGGGCAATGAACGCTTGCAATATCGCATACCGTAAAGGTGCAATCTTTCGCCAACGCCACACCACGAAACCTATTGCCACACAAAGGTTAAACGCTATCCATACTATCAACTGCCAACTTACTACCCCGCGAACTTCTTCTGCATTGGTTTTGAACATACACTCGATAATCACGGGTGTGATAGTTACTTGATACCCCACACGATAGTATGATACAGCAGCACCGATGATACCATAAAAGGGCAACACTGCTGTGCTCACCCATTTGCTTTGCCCTACCGCATAGAACAGCAGAAAAGAGACTATACTACACGCAATGGCATAACTCACTACCATCAGTCCTGTACGCCAATCGCCGATAGGATTATCCACAAAATCGGGAACAATAGCAATAAGCGTTATCCACAAAGTGCATACGCTTACCCAAAGGAGATAGTGTAACGGGTTGTGTTTCATGCTTTCGCTATCTGTTAATCCTTATCTCCTACGATGAGCAGAATTATCCATACCCAGATGGGTGTGATAAAGAAAGATAATAGTATCCAGCCTGCAGGGTCGCGATGGCGTTCGTGTGCCATCTTGCGTGTGATACCAATGTAGAACCAATAGCAGAAATACAATGCCAATGGTATCATCAACACCATCAAAATGGTACTGATTGTTTCTGAACTATGTGATAGAATAGAAGCCAATATAGACAAACCAATCTGCATAGTATATTACTCTGGTTTACAATTCGTTATGGGAAGATATTCACTTATGGCACAGGGGCTGTTTATAACACGATATTCACAATGCGTCCTGGTACGACAATGATTTTCTTTGGTGTAGCACCGGCGAGGAACTTGGCTGTTTGCGGGTCAGCGAGTACAATGCGCTCGACTTCTTCGCGCGGAGTGTCTTTGGTTACCTCTATCGTGAAACGCACTTTGCCGTTGAACTGCACGGGGTACTTCTGCGTGCTTTCCACCAAGTACGCTTCGTTACATTCCGGCCACGCAGCGTCGCACACTGTCGTGTCGTGTCCACAGCGATGCCATGCCTCCTCGGCAATATGCGGTGCGTAAGGCGCTAACAAGACAGCGAACACCTCAAGAATGCTTTTCTTCGTGCAGTGCAGCGCTTGCAATTCGTTCTGCGCTATCATAAAAGCAGGAATTGATGTATTGAACGAGAAGTTCTCAATATCCCAAGTTATCTTCTTGATGAGTTTGTGCAGACTGCGTAGTTCGTCTGCCGTTGGTGCTTCGTCCGAGAGTGTCTCATACATATTCCACAGGCGTTTCAAGAAACGGTGTACACCGTCGATACCATTCGTATCCCACGGCTTTGACATCTCGAGCGGGCCTAAGAACATCTCGTAGAGGCGCAGGGTATCTGCACCGAACTTGGCTACCACATCATCGGGATTAACCACATTGAACATCGACTTCGACATTTTCTCTATCGCCCATCCGCAGCGGTATACGCCGTCCTCAAGCACGAACTCGGCGTCCTTGTATTCGGGCAACCACGCGCGGAAAGCGTCAATATCCAGTATGTCGTTGCTGACAATGTTCACATTCACATGGATAGGTTGTACTTTCCCCTTGTATTCCTCGCTGTCAATCAGCCCATACGATACATAGGTGTTTTGGCTGCCTACCAAGCGATAGACAAAGTTCGACCGCCCCTGTATCATACCTTGGTTAATCAGTTTGCGGAAGGGTTCGTCCTCGCAAATATAGCCGAGGTCGAAGAGGAACTTATTCCAGAAGCGGCTGTAAATCAAGTGTCCCGTAGCGTGTTCTGTGCCACCGATATAGAGGTTTACTTGTCGCCAGTAGTCGTTTGCTTCGTGGCTGACCAATGCTTCCGAGTTATGGTTGTCCATATAGCGCAGGTAGTACGCTGATGACCCTGCAAAGCCCGGCATGGTGCATAGCTCGAGCGGGAAGACCGTCTTATGGTCAATCAGTGCCTTATCCACTACTTGCTCGTTCTTTTCGTCCCATGCCCAAAACTGTGCGTGTCCGAGTGGCGGCTCGCCTGTCTTGGTCGGCTTGAAGTCGCTCACCTCTGGCAGGCGCAGTGGCAGTGCCGTTTCGGGCAGCGTATAGGGCATACCGTCTTTGTAGTAGATAGGGAACGGCTCACCCCAGTAGCGTTGGCGGCTGAATACAGCGTCCCGCAAGCGGTAGTTCACCTTCACACGCCCAAGCCCCGTGTTGGTGATGTATTCTTTCATCTTTTGTATAGCCTCTTTCACTTGCAGTCCGTTCAGGAAGCCCGAGTTCATCATGATGCCCTCTTTAGCGTCGAAACTCTCTTCGCTGACATCGGCTCCCTCAATCAAAGGCACAATCGGTAGGTTGAAGTGCTTGGCGAAAGCATAGTCGCGGCTGTCGTGTGCCGGCACAGCCATAATGGCTCCCGTTCCATATCCCGCTAATACATAGTCGCTTATGTAGATAGGTATCTCTGCATTGGTCAGCGGGTTGATGGCGTATGAACCGGTGAATACGCCCGTTACGCGGCGGTCGGATATACGCTCACGCTCGGTGCGGTGCTTCACCATATCGAGGTAGTCCGATACAGCGGCTTGCTGTTCGGCAGTTACCACGCGTGCTACATATTCGCTCTCGGGGGCCAGGACCATAAAGGTAACGCCAAATACAGTATCCGCACGGGTGGTGAATATTGTAAACGGCTCATCTTGCCCTTTAATTTTGAATTGCATCTCTGCTCCCTCGCTGCGTCCAATCCAGTTGCGCTGCGTTTCCTTAAGGCTGTCCGTCCAATCGATACGGTCGAGCCCTTCCAACAGGCGTGGTGCATAAGCACTGACCCGCAAGTTCCACTGCCGCATCACACGCTGTTCTACAGGATAGCCACCGCGCACCGATAGGCCTTCACTTACCTCGTCGTTAGCCAACACGCAACCTAGTTCGGGGCACCAGTTCACTTTTGTGTCCGCCAGGTATGCAATGCGGTACTGCATCAGTCGCTCTTGTTGCTCTTTCTCGCTTAGCGTTTTCCATGTGGGATCTTCGGCTTCCCATTTCGCTATTAACTTGCTGATAGGCTGTGCTTTCTGCAGTGCGGTGTCGTAGTACGAATGGAACATCTGCACAAATGCCCACTGTGTCCAACGATAGAAGTCCGGGTCGCAGGTCTTCACCTCTCTGTCCCAGTCGTAGCAGAAGCCGATCTTGCGCAGTTGCTCAATATAGCGGGCGATGTTGGTCATTGTCGTCTTCTCTGGGTGTTGCCCTGTCTGTATGGCGTACTGCTCTGCGGGCAATCCATACGAGTCGAAGCCCATCGGGTGGAGTACATTGAAGCCTTGCAGGCGTTTGTAGCGGCTATATATATCGCTGGCAATATAGCCGAGCGGGTGTCCCACATGCAGTCCCGCACCGCTCGGGTAGGGGAACATATCGAGTACATAGAACGGCTTCTTGTCGCTCTGGTTGCTTACTTGGTAGGTGCCGGCTTTTTCCCATTCCGCCTGCCACTTTTTTTCAATCTCCGTAAAATTGTATTCCATATATTTTCTCGTTTATATTCCGTGTATATTTTCCGTTAATTGCCATCGAATGGCGTTTGGTTCTCCGTTAATTGCCGTTAATTGACCGTTAATGCATTATCGGGGTTCTGTTCTCATTCATTATTGCACGATGTTTCTTCTCCTCCGTTAATTAACCATTAATACATATAGGGTCTGTTTGTCAATCAATCGGTTTCATATTCTTATCAACAATGAGACACTCATCATTTTCTTCATCATAAATCCAACGTTCGCCCAATAGGGTATTGCCTCCAAAGTTTATCAATAAACCAATAGTTTTCTTTGTTAAGCGCAGATAATTGCATAGTTGATGACGATGCTCTGCACCTAAATGTGCTACTGATTTTAACTCAACCACAATATCATCCGCTACCACCATATCCAAGCGAAATTTCTTATCCAATTGATAGTTCTTGTAAAAAACAGGCACTTCTTGTTCCAATACACAAGGAATACCCAACTCAGCCAATTCAATGGCTAATGCCTCTTGATAGACCGATTCCAATAGTCCTTTGCCCAACGTATTGCGCACTTCCATCGCAGCACCAATAATGTTGTAAAGCAATGGTTTGTATTTTTCTATATCTATCATATTAACGAACAATTAACGGTCATTAACGGAGAACGATTGTGGGTTTATGGAGTCGCGTATTATGGTGCCTACATTCGTTTGTATATGGAGCGAGGGAGGTACTTCATTATCCAATGGAGGATAGACCAGCGTTTTGTTACAATGGCAACATCTTTTTTCTTTGTAACAGCCGTCATTATCTGCGTTGCGGCTTTCTCCACCGGCATTACCCAAAACAGGCTTTCACCCTTTGCCATACGCGTATTGACCAATCCCGGACGGATATCCGTAACCTCTATCGGCAATTTGCTTTTGAAGGCTTTCTTGCACAATGCCTCTGCATAGTTCATTTGGAATGCCTTTGAAGCCGAATAGGAAGGTGCCATCGGCTCGCCACGGAGACCACCGCAAGAACTGATGATAACCAAGTGACCATACCGCTGTTCTTTAAATTTCCCATAGATGAAATCTGCGAAGAATGTCCAGCCAATCACGTTGATATCCAATGTCGGTCGCTCTATGGCGAAGTCTAAATCAGGGTTCAAATCTCCGACTCCCGAACAAAGGATAGCCAAGTCGATGGGAGAGGTGAAAATTTGCATAAGGAGAGTCTGCGAACTCTTGATGTCTGCTATATCACATTGAGCAACTTGGATATTGGAGTTTGTCTGCGCCAATTCCTGCAACAAAGGCTTGCGGCGGGCTAGTGCTACCACCTCGTTGCCCGATGAGGCATACCGAAGGGATAGTTCCTTTCCTATACCTGAACTTGCTCCTATGATTAGTACTCTCATATCTTAACTTGTTCTGTTTTATAGTTTAATCTTATTTATTACGAATGGGTATGGGGAACTCTTATGCAGGGTTGTCTATCCCTTGCGTATCCCTTGCTCATCCCTTGCTGTTGGGCACGAACGTGTGTGGAAATAGTCCTACCGAAAAAATGTTTGAGATATTTGGGTTTGTTTGAACTAATTTTTCGTTTATTTGGATTAGTTGTTCCAGTTTATGTGTAGTTA
>CAVFHY010000057.1:0-16538 GCA_963622445.1 Bacteroidaceae bacterium | reverse complement strand
TTTTTTTGCCCCTATGCTGACCCAAAGAAAATAAGTTTTACCGGACAGTAATAGTAATTATATAACTACCTTGGATGCACAGCCTGCCCATTGACCTATACACCTCCAAAGTAAAGAATGCCTGACAACTTCCATTATCAAGCGGCCTTCTGCGTCTTTGTGTTCGTTTCCTCTACTGGGAGAGGGTATTATGCGTCCTTGTCAATGACGGTGCCGCGGAGCGTGGCGGGAGAAGCGTCGGTAATCTGCACCCGGACAAACTCGCCGATATGACGTCCTTCACGGGGGAAAATGACCGTTTTGTATTGCGAGGTGCGCCCATACATTTCCTCGTGGCTGCGCTTGGAATAGCCTTCCACCAAGACCTCGACAGTCTTGCCCACATCGCGGCGGTTGCTCGCCAACGAGAGTTCGCTTTGGAGGGCAATAATCTCATTCAGACGGCGCACTTTTTCCTCCTCGGAGATGTTGTCGGGGAGGTGCTTTTGGGCGTATGTGCCTGGGCGTTCGCTGTATTTGAACATAAATGCCGTATCGAAACCCACCTCACGCATAAGACTGAGCGTCTCGGCATGGTCTTCGAGTGTCTCGTCGTGGAAACCGCAGAAGATGTCTGTGCCTATAGTCGCCTCGGGCAAAATACGACGGATGGCGGCAATACGATCGAGATACCACTCGCGGGTGTACTTACGGTTCATTAATTTGAGTATCTTGTCGGAGCCGCTTTGGACGGGCAGGTGGATAAAACGACAAAGGTTTGGATGGTGGGCAATGGTATCGAGTGTCTTGTCTGACATATCCTTGGGGTGGCTCGTGGTGAAGCGGATACGCATAGCGGGTACGGCGTTCGCCACTATATTAAGCAGGTCGGCAAAGTCTATGGTTGTACCATCCTCACACTCAAAACGATAGGAGTTGACATTCTGCCCCAAGAGGGTGATTTCTTTATACCCTTTTGCCTCCAAATCATATATCTCGTGAAGAATGCTCTTGACATCACGACTGCGCTCACGCCCGCGTGTATAAGGCACGATACAATAGGAACAAAAATTGTTGCAACCACGCATAATACTTACGAAACCGCTGATAGTTTTGCCGATTCGGGCAGGCAGTACCTCGTGATAAGTTTCTGTTTTACTCAGTTCAATATTCATCGCTTTCTGCCCTAACTCACACTGTGCGAGTAAGTTTGGTATATCCATATAGGAATCAGGACCTGCCACAAAGTCTACGCCATAGTCGGCTATCAACTCTTCGCCCATACGCTCTGCCATACAGCCGATTACGCCGATTGTTATTTTTTTTCCGCTTTGTACAACCGAAGAGCGGTGTTGCACTGAACGAGACTTCAGTTCACGCAGGCGAGAAACTACTTTCTGCTCCGCATTATCACGAATAGAACAAGTGTTAAGCAACACAATATCTGCCTCTTCCCATTGTTCGGTCATCTCGGCGTCGGCAGTCTGCATAATAGCGGCAACCACTTCACTGTCTGCCACATTCATTTGGCATCCGTAGGTCTCAATATAGAATTTCTTGGACATAAAATGTATTTTAAGCGCAAAATAATTTGCGTATTTCGTTTTTTCGCAGTACCTTTGCATCCGCTTTTGAGAAAAAGTCTCGGGATGTGGCGCAGTCCGGTAGCGCAACGGTCTGGGGGACCGGAGGTCGCAAGTTCGAATCTTGTCATCCCGACAAAGAAAGAGAGTTCGTAGGGCTCTCTTTCTTTGTTTGTGTTTCCTGTGCCGGAGAAACAGAGTGCTCTGCTGATTTCCCGCCAATCCGATGGGCATCATTTGGCTTTCTGCGCAGGGCGAAAATGGGAGACATTCTGCTCGGGAAGAGAGAATATCTCTGCTTGTAACTCTCCAAGCAGTATTCGCAAGTCGTCGTTCGCCTGCACAAGCCCTATCCACCATTCTGCCTCGTCCATACTTTCAAAGCCCATGATACGCAACGCACTGCCTTCGCCTACTATCGGCATCTTCTGCAAATCGAAGTCCCGTATCAAGAACTGTGAGAAGTTGAAGAGTGCCGTCTCATACTGCAAGCGGTTAAGCACCGCATCGTCTTGTTTTGGGAGGTAGAAGAGTACTACACTGGGTACATTGCGGTCGTTGGTGAGGGAGTCCTGCGGCTGGTCCACCTCTTCTTGTGTCGTCTCAGCACGCAGGTCGCTCAACGAAGAGGTCTGTGTTGACCCCTGCTGACTCTCCCGACCTTGTCCCATCATGGCCAACATATCTTTTGCCATTGCCCCCAGTTCGCTTTCGGGGTAGCGATGCACCATATCTTGCAGTTCGCTTACAAAAGCGGTCTGCCCATTGGTTCGGGCAACCGCGATGGCGTTGAGGAACAAAAAACGGGGCATAAGCGGCGAGAGTGGGTACTGCTGCTCGGCGTAGATCTTATTGGCTTTTACTTCGCTATACGCACCATGGGTATAGGCGTTGTATGTGCTTTCGTAAAGCGAATCCTGCTCGGCTGCCATGCGGCGAAGACGCTCGAAGTAGGCGGGTTGCGACACGATATACGCCTGTTGGGACGAGGGATAGAGCGAGGTGATAGCCTGACTGTAATGGCTCTGCTTGACCACATTAGAGTCTTGCAAGGCGTGGAGATAGTACATATAATATAGATCCAACAAGTCGGTGTGGGCGGGGAAACGCTCTTGCAGTTCGGCAAAGGTGCGGTCGGCAAGCGGCTGGTCACCCAACTTATCCTGATAAATGTAGACCATATTGATAAGCGCATGGCGAATAAGACTATCAGAAAGTATAAGTGCCTCCTTGCTGTGAGGAATCTGCTGCAAATAGTATTCGGGCTTGTGATTGTCGGTCTCCACACGAGCGTTTTTTGTCTGCGTGCTGTCAGGCAAAAGTGAAGACAGGGAGTCGGTGGATGCAAGGTCTTCTTCCTCGGAAGTGTCATCTGCGAATGGCGTGACCATCGTCTTGCTGCGACGACGCCAATCGTCCTCGAGAGTACGCTGCCCCCAACGGCGTGTAAATTCCTGCTTGCCCGAACGCATAAGTTGCGTATTGTAGAAATACCAATCGCCCGCTGCCCCGCTGCCACCGAGCATATTGGAGGTGTTGACACTCTGCAGACCTGGGTCGTTGGATTGGCGTGCTGCTTGTGCTTCTTGTTCGGTTGCTTCCTGTTCTGCCTGCAGCAAATTGGCGATGACCTTCTCTATCACGGCACGCTGCTCCGCCTCGCTCATGCGGCTAAGGCGCTGGAGCGAGTCTTGGAGAACGACCGTGCTTTGCTCCCGAATCAATTCGTCGAGTACCTCAGAACGCTTCTGTAAGCGGGTATAGTCGGCATCAGTGGCAGGCAGTATGGTAACAGCCTCGCGGTAACAAGGCTGGGCAGCAGCATAGTCCTGCCTATCGAAATAGATGTCGCCCGCACGAACAAGCACTGTGGCCTTGTCCATCGAGGCTTGTGTTGCCTCATCGATGGCGAGGTGGTAGTGGCGGAGAGCCTGCGCTGTATCACCCGCAGCGAGATAGATATTGCCTATCGCCCCATAGATAAGGTCAAGACGGTCTTTGTACTTCGACTGCTTTGCCATTTGCCGCAGTTGCTTGATGGCTGATTTTCCGTTCAGTTGCGCTATGCGAATACGGGCGTTGAACTCCATCTCGGGGGCAGGTGCCATACGCACTACTTTGTGGTATGCATCAATCGCCTCATGCCTCTTTCCTTCGCACTCATATAGTTGTCCCAATACATACGAGAAACGGGGACGATAGACAGTGCGTTTTTCGCCTGGCAAAGCGGATTTGACGAACGGGATAGCCGCATGGTATTGCCCCGTCTTCAACAGAATATCGGCACTGACGGCGGAGTAGAGGCGGGCATGGGACTTGCTGAGGGCATCGATTTGCACTTTGGCAAGCATATCTTCTGCCTCATACAGCCAACCCATTTCACCGTAGGCACGGGCTATCCACAATTGGCAACGCGCTACCATATCAGGGTCGTTGCTATAGTGTTTGCTGATATAGGAGAAGGTACCTACGGCACCAAGGAAGTCGCCCTTGTGGAACTCCGCTTCGCCGAGCCGCAACCACGCATTTCCCATCTGGTTGTTAAACTCCTCTTGTTGCAGCCACGCCTTGTACTTTGGGTCAGTACGCTTTTTCGGGTCAGGCTTAGGTTTCGCTTTGATCGAGTGGAGTTTGATGCACTTACGGCACTTCTCGATGGTCTTATCCATTTGTGCGGCAGAAGCTTCGGCTGCCGTATGGTTGCTGACCGGGTAGAGTGGAAGGACAGTAGAATAGTTGTCCTCATTGGCATCACGAATGGCTTTCAATCCTTCTTCGTACGCCATATTGCCGTTGTAGAGAATGTTGTATTTGACTTTGGTCTGGTGATACGAACGAGTCGCCCATGTGTTCTTCTGGGTAGAGCAAGCCGTAACCAGCACACAGAGAGCGCCGGCTACAAGACATAATGCACTATGGAATAAGCGGTTATGCATTCTGTGTCAGACCCTTGACATGCGGTGCTGCCGCAACAAATTCCTTAAGATAGTAGGGTTCGTAGTAGGCGACATCTGCCCCTTTGTTGCCCTCTATAAGCATACGCTCGGCGAGCACACCCATATATTTCGCCTCGGGCAGTACGCCATCGAGGTAGTGCAACGAAGGAGCGGAAAGTACCGCTTGGCATTTTGCCGCACCATCGCCGAAATAGTACACATCACGCCCCGTGGCAGTCAGCCACTCGGTATCTTCAACCACTTTTGCCTGCACAGGATTTACCTCTGAGAGTTCTTCGTCGTAGAGTGCTGTATAAACCTCCATACGGCGAGCATCTACCATCGGACAGAGCATTGCTTGGGCGGCAAGCGTATTACCATAGCGTGCCACAGCGGCTGCTGCGAGTACTTGCAGCGTTGGCACAGGTACTAAAGGTACGGACAACCCATAGCAGAGCCCTTTGGCAATACCCGTACCGATGCGCAGCCCCGTGTAACTGCCGGGACCTTCGGAGAGGGCGACTGCCTCTATTGCCAGCCCCTTTGTATGGAGTTCCTGCTGCAATGCATTGACAAAGACGGGCAATAGTTGAGTATGATTGGTCTCCGTGCGTTGGATACGCTCGGCAATAGGCACTCCGCCTATCGTCACTGCGGCTGAGCAGACTTGGGTGCTTGTCTCGATACAGAGTATAGTCATGGTGGTGAGGTACTTGCGTTAGAAACGGTAGCGTACGGAGAGGGCCAATGCCCAATCGAAGAATGAGAAATGGTAGTTGTCATTGAATGCTACACCATAACCAGGGCGGAAGTCAAGAGCGATATTGACGGGTGCTTCCAGTGCGACTTCTACACCGAGAAGGGCATTCAGCCCGAACTTGCCGTACACAGGCATATCGGTGGCCTCGACCGCGGTTGAATAGGAATAGAGGTCGTGTGCCAGACCGAGACTGACACCGCCGCCTGCATACCAATCGATATGCCCCTCATCGAAGTCGGCGATAAGGTTTTGGTAGAGCAGGTTTGGGTTGAACTCAAAGGTGTAGAGGTTCTGCTCAAAAGTATTATAATTGTCGAAATCCATTGTGCCTGCAGCCGTGGATTCGAGACGCACATCAAGGTCGGTCTGCAACCCGAAGTGCTCTATGCCAAAGACGAAACCTTTGTACGACACGCCATACAGGCTGCCGATGGAACCGCCCACGCTATGCGTATAGTCTTGTGCCGATAGAGTCAGTGTTGCAAAACACAATACTGCAAAAATATACTTTTTCATATCATTCTAATTCATAATTCATAATTTCCAATTACCCTACCGTGGCTCCGTTCTTCACGGGGGCAGATACGGTGGTGACAACCAGTTTGCCGTCAGCATCCACGGCAGAGAGTATCATGCCTTGCGACTCTATGCCCATCATCTTGCGGGGCGGGAAATTGGCGATGTAGAGTACCTGTTTCCCTATCAGCACCGAGGGATTTGGGTACGATTGTGCGATACCCGAGAGAATCGTGCGTCCGCCTATGCCGTCGTCGAGTTTGAACTGCAGCAGTCTGTCCGATTTATTTACGGGTTGACAGTCGAGTACCGTTGCTACACGGATGTCTGCTTTGTCGAAGTTGTCTATCGTGGTGGCGGCTTTTATCTCTGCAGGACGCCAGTTTTTCAATGCTTCGGCTTTCGCAGCCTCTTCGTTCTCTTTCTTTATGCGAGCCAGACGGTCGAGTTGTGCCTGAATGGCGTCGTCTTCTATCTTCTCGAATAGCAGGCTTACTTCGCCCAGTCCGTGTCCTTCTGCCAGCAGGTCGGTGTGTCCGAGTTGTGCCCAGTCAGCGTGGCCGAGGTTGAGCATGTGGCGCAGTTTCTCCGACGAGAACGGCAGGAACGGTTCAAAGGCAATGCTCAGGTTGGCTGCTATCTGCAGGGCGAGGTTCAGTATCGTACCCGTGCGTTCCATATCGGTCTTGGCGAGTTTCCATGGCTCGGTGTCAGCAAGATACTTGTTGCCGATACGGGCGAGGTTCATCGCCTCTTTCTGTGCATCACGGAAACGGAAGTTGTTGAGCAACTCCTCCAATTGCGTCTTTATGTTGCAGAAGTCGGCGAGCGTGGTCTTGTCGTAGTCGGTCAGGCAGCCGCAAGCGGGCACTTTTCCGCCGAAGTACTTCCCTGTCAGCACCAGCGCACGGTTCGCAAAGTTGCCGTATATAGCCACCAACTCATTGTTGTTGCGGGCTTGGAAGTCAGCCCATGTAAAGTCGTTGTCTTTTGTCTCGGGCGCATTGGCGGTCAGTACATAGCGCAGCACATCCTGCTTGTCAGGGAAATCCACAAGGTATTCGTTGAGCCATACCGCCCAGTTGCGTGAGGTCGATATTTTGTCGCCCTCGAGGTTCAGGAACTCGTTGGCAGGCACATTGTCTGGCAGGATATACGAGCCGTCGGCTTTCAGCATCGAGGGGAATACAATGCAGTGGAATACAATGTTGTCCTTGCCGATAAAGTGTATCATGCGGGTATCTTGGTCTTTCCACCAGGTCTCCCATTTCCCGTACTTCTCGGGTTGGGCATCGCATAGTTCTTTCGTGTTCGAGATGTAGCCTATCGGTGCGTCAAACCATACATACAGCACTTTGCCTTCTGCGCCTTCCACAGGTACGGGAATACCCCAATCCAAGTCGCGCGTCACGGCACGGGGCTTCAGCCCACCATCGAGCCACGACTTACACTGTCCATACACATTCGGACGCCACTCTTTGTGGTCTTCCAATATCCATTTTTCGAGCCATTGTTGGTATTGGTCAAGCGGCAAATACCAGTGTGTGGTGGCTTTCTTGGTCAGCGGATTGCCGTTTACGGCGTTGTACGGATTTATCAACTCGTCGGGCGAGAGGGTAGCACCGCATTTCTCGCATTGGTCGCCGTATGCACCCTGTGCATGGCAGCGTGGGCATTCGCCACGGATGTTTCGGTCGGTCAGAAACTCCTGTGTCTCAGGGTCATAGAACTGCTCTGTCGTTTGTTGAATAAATTTCCCGTCGTCATACAGTTTGCGGAAGTAGTCGGCGGCAAATTTGTGGTGAATGGCGCTTGTCGTACGCGAATAGATGTCGTACGAAATGCCGAATTGCTCGAAAGAGTCCTTTATCAACTTGTGGTAGCGGTCCACTACTTCTTGGGTTGTGATACCCTCTTTGCGGGCACGGATGGTTACTGGCACGCCGTGTTCGTCGCTACCGCCAATGAATAGCACTTGTTGCCCCCGCAGGCGTAAGTAGCGCACATAAATATCTGCAGGCACATATACGCCGGCAAGGTGTCCGATATGCACCGGTCCGTTGGCATACGGCAGTGCGGCTGTCACTAATGTTCGTTTGTAAGTCATACAATTTTTCTCTTTATGTAGAGTTCTTATGTCTTTTAGGTAGACCGAATAATTATTTTTTTTACTATGGCTGTCTGCTCGAATAGGCGTATATGCATACTCGAATGGGCTGCAAAGTTACGAATAATTCCTGAGTTGTACAAGTGTGTATCGTCCCAACACACAAAATAAGGTACTTCGATGCTATCGTAAGTACCTTATATGTGTATTTAATTATGTGGTCTCAGTAGGGCTTGAACCTACGACCCCCTGATTATGAGTCAGGTGCTACTAACCAACTGAGCTATGAGACCATCGTGCTTATATAGGCTGCACGAGCCACATCGAGTTTCCACTCCGTACACTATTCTTTGCAGAATAGGCGTATTTTATTGTACAAAAATCGTACCAAAGAGCATAATAGTGCCTTAAATACTTGCTATTTCTCTGCACGGAGAGCCTTATACAGGTTGAGACATTCGTCCTTGGTAATGTTGCGTTGCTCGTCGGTAAGAGTAGGGATGACGAGAGTGGTGCCTGCTGCCAAAACAGACGGGTTTGAGATAACTTTGCGGTTTACGTAGTATAAGTATATCCAACAATGCGTATTACCATAGTACTCGCGGGCTAACTTAGCAAGCGTCGTACCCCCCGTAACAGTTTTGGTGGTAATGCTATCGGCAGTACTTAGGTCTGATGTCGCTTTCCTGTTCTCTACGGCTTTCTGTGCGGCGGGGTCGTTTTTGTGGTGTTCGCAGGCGGATTGGAATGCTTCGAATTCTTTTTCGGTCACAAAGCGTACCTCGACACGGCGGTTAGCAGCAAAACTGGTTTTTCTCGACTTGGAAACAAGTGCACCACGACCGCAGGTAGCAATATGGTCTGCGTCAATGCCGTACTCTGCTATCAACTCCTGCTCTACGCTGGCAACACGCGCATTGGAGAGGCGCTCATTGAGGGTTGCAGTACCCGTGTTGTCGCAGAAACCAGCGATAGTGATATACCTATTCTCCGATGACTCAAAGCGGTCGGCAACTTGTTGAATGGCTATGTATGCCTTGTCGGTAAGGGTGGACTTGTTGTTGTCGAAATAGATGTAGTAGTACTCTTGTGCGGGCAATGCTTTCTCGGATATACTGAATATGGTATCGTGGTGTACAACTACGATGGTATCACGCTTGGCGGGGCTGTTTGCCAACTCGTCGCGCAGATTGTCCAACTCTTTCTTATGACGCTGCTCGTTCAGGAAGTTCTCCGACGGGATATTGCGGATATGAGTTTTGTGGACGGCATCAATCTTGTAACGGAGCGAGAGTGTTACATCGATGATACCATCGTTGTTGGTGCTGGCACCATTGACGAGCTGGCCGTTGCGCAAGATAGGAGTGCGGTGATCTATGTCGTCTTTGGTGAAATAGGCATATTGCCCTTTTATGCCTAAGGCAATACTGCGAGAGATATTAAACTCTACGCCGACACCTATTGCCACATAAGGAACGAAAGTAAATCCGTCTTCGCTCTTTTTCTCGCCCTGTGCAGTCATTCCGCGATATTGCCCGTCGTAGTAGGTGCTATTGTTGTAGAAAGCCAATCCACCGCCTGCAAACAACTGAATAGCAGCCAGTTTGCTCTTTGCGTGAGTGGTGAACGCACTCATAAGATCTATGGTCAAATAGGCATCTGCGCGGTGGAGAAGACCTTCTAACAGAATGTCGGCATTGTCGCCATTGCCTGTACCTGTTATCCGATACCAATCAAAGCGATAGTCGAGTCCGAGCCCGATAAACGGCGTGAACGAATACTCGACCCCCAGACTGGCGGAGGGAGCCCATACGGGGAACTTCGTTTCAGAGTTGTTGAAATCGCCGTCAAAGGAGTTAAATCCTGCGTCGATAAGCAGCGACCAATGCGAAATCTCTTGCGCTACTTCTTTGTTTTCAACGATCTTCCAAGGGTGCGCACCACGCACTTCGCTATTCGATTGCTCTGCATACATAGTACCCACGAAAGCGGAAAGAATAATCATCAACAGAATTTGAGAGAAATTGCTTTTCATTATATGTATTGTTGTTTACGAGATGCAATAAATAAGTTATGTTATTCCAAAAACACCGCAAAGTTACAATAATTCTCGAATATAAACAAATAAAAGTGTAAATTCTTTCGATTTTGGGGTATAATCTTGCGTATGTGCGGACAAAATCTTAACTTTGCGACATGGTTTGATGAGGGGTGAAGCCGATAGGTGTCGGTACCCCCTCGTGAGTATAGGCTGTGGATAGGGCAGAGGAACAATGTAAACCAAGATAAGACGCACAAAACAATAACGCATAACCATAAATACTTTACAATCATGGATATTCTACAAAAAATGCTTGAGCGCGCTCAGGCAAATCCACAACGAATCGTGCTGCCGGAAGGCGATGAACCTCGTACATTGGAGGCAGCAAATAGTATTCTGAAAGACAAAATTGCGAACCTGATTCTGGTCGGCAACCCCGACACCATTCACAAAATGGCGCAAGAGAACGGGTACGAATATATCAAAAATGCCACTATCATCGACCCCGAAAACGACCCGAAAATGCCGGTTTACGCAAACTTGCTCTACGAGCTGCGTAAGGCAAAGGGCATGACCGAGGAAGAGGCTGCCAAGAAAGCCAAAGACCCTCTGTATCTGGGCTGCTTGCTGATAAAGAACGGCGATGCTGACGGTGAACTGGCCGGCGCACGCGGCACGACGGCTGACACCATCCGTCCTGCTTTCCAAATACTGAAAACAAAGCCGGGTGTGTCGATTGTATCGGGCGCATTCTTGATGTTCACTCCTGCCAAGCAACTCGGTGAGGACGGTTTCCTCATCTTTGCAGACTGCGCAGTAAATCCCTGCCCTGATGCACAACAACTGGCACAGATTGCTATCTCTACGGCAGAGACGGCTCGTTCGCTGGGCGGATTTGAGCCGAAAGTGGCTATGCTGTCGTTCTCGACCAAGGGCTCGGCAAAGCACGAATTAGTTGACAAGGTAACGGAGGCTACCCGCATTGCCAAAGAGTTGGCACCAAACCTCGACATCGACGGCGAACTGCAAGCAGACGCTGCGCTGGTAGAGAAAGTGGCTGCCACCAAGGCTCCGGGCTCGAATGTAGCCGGCAAGGCCAATGTACTTGTCTTCCCCGACCTGCAAGCCGGCAACATCGGCTACAAGTTGGTAGAGCGCTTCTCTGGCGCAGATGCCGTTGGTCCTATCCTCCAAGGTATCGCCGCTCCGGTGAACGACCTGAGCCGTGGCTGCAAAGTGCAAGACATCGTACAAATGGTTATCATTACCGCCAACCAAGCAATCAAATAAAGGGGACCTCTATAAATTGCTTTGTTGCGATTTTTGAATTTTGGGATAGCCGGTACTTGATTGGAGCGAAGGAGCAATGTGGACATTGTGACTGAGTGGAAATCATGTAGATGCCGCCCAAAAACGGAAAGCGCACAAAAGTATGTAGAGCCCATATCCATTAACTAATTAGACGGGGAATTTATAGAAGTCCCCTTGGAATATGAAGATATTAGTTCTTAACTGCGGTAGCAGCAGTATCAAGTATAAGTTGTTCAACATGGACAACAAGACCGTAATGGCACAAGGCGGCGTGGAGAAAATCGGACTGCCCGATTCGTTCCTGCAAGTGAAGTTGCCCAACGGCGAGAAAGTGAAAATCGAGAAGGCAATGCCCGAGCATACTATTGGTATTCAGTTGATTCTGGACACACTGGTGGATGAGAAACTCAGCTGCATCAAAGACCTGAAAGAGATAAACGCTGTCGGACACCGTGTGGTACACGGCGGAGAGCAATTCAACAAATCGGTACTTATCACCCCTGAGGTGAAGGAGATGATTGTGAAGTGCGCCGAACTGGCACCGCTGCACAACCCTGCAAACCTGAAGGGTATCGAGGCTATCGAGAAGACCCTGCCGGGCGTACCGCAAGTGGCGGTATTCGACACCGCATTCCATCAGACAATGCCCGAATACGCCTACATGTATGCGTTGCCGTACGAACTCTACGAGAAGTACGCCATCCGTCGCTACGGCTTCCACGGAACGAGCCATCGCTATGTATCCGCCCGCGTGTGCGAATATCTGGGTGTGAAGGCAGAGGGGAAGAAGATTGTAACGGCACACATCGGCAACGGCGGCTCGTGCGCAGCCGTGCTGGACGGGAAATCGGTAGATACCTCGATGGGATTGACCCCTGTAGAGGGACTGATGATGGGTACGCGTGCGGGCGACCTCGACCTCGGTGCGGCTACCTATATTATGGACAAGGAGCACCTGACGACCGCTGAGTTCAACAACCTGGTCAACAAGAAATCGGGTCTGATGGGCGTAAGCGGCGTATCGAGCGACGCACGCGACATTGATGCGGCTGTGAAAGAAGGCAACCACCGTGCTGACCTCGCACGCCAAATGTTCATCTATCGCGTGAAGAAGTATATCGGTGCATACGCTGCCGCCATGAACGGTGTGGATATTATCGTATTCACAGGCGGTATCGGCGAGAACGACGCATATATTCGTGGTGAGATTGCCAAGGGCTTTACCTATCTGGGCGCCGAACTCGACGAGGCAAAGAATGCAGGCATCCACGGTGACGAGGCGATTATCTCGACCCCGAACAGCAAGGTGACGATCTGCGTCATCCCGACCGATGAGGAACTGATGATTGCAGGCGATACGCAAGCGCTTGTATAAGTGCTTCGTATGTAAGGAAAAGCCGCTGCGCGAATAAGTCTGTGCAGCGGCTTTTGTGATACCCTTGCGAACGGGGAGCGGTGGGCGCAATGCGCAAACCGCAGTCAGTCTATGGCAAATACCCGCCATTCAGCACATTTCTTGTCCTGAAATGCGCCGTATGGCACAAGATTTGTATAAAAGAGTTGAAATAGTATATGGCTATGGCTACAGAATCCAATACTCCCGATACGCACAACGCCGAGAAACAGGCGAAGCGTGACGGGCTCTATATGCGTATGGCTCGCACATGGGCGGAGAACAGTTACTGCCAACGCCGCAGGGTGGGTGCGTTGCTGGTCAAAGACCGCATGATTATCTCCGACGGCTACAACGGCACGCCGATAGGCTTCGAGAACTGCTGCGAGGACGGGAACAATGTGTCCAAACCCTATGTGCTGCACGCCGAGGCGAATGCTATTACCAAGGTGGCACGCAGCAACAACAGTAGCGAGGGGGCAACGATGTATGTCACGGCGTCGCCCTGTATGGAGTGTGCCAAACTGATTATTCAGGCGGGTATCACGCGTGTGGTCTATGGCGAGGAATATCGTATTATGGACGGTATCAACCTGCTCCGCCGCGCGGGTATTCAGGTGGAGTACTTGCACGACACCGATGCAGAGTAGCCGACCTGTAGTAGCCGAATAGACACATACCGCAGCCGAATCAAGTGCAAATAGTATGCATTCTATGAAGAAATATATTTTCCCAACTATTACCATTGTCTGCCTGTTGGTGGGTTTCCTTATTGGGAATGCCGTCAGCAACAAGGCGAACGCCCAGCGTTTTGTTTATCAGAACGGGCGTTTCTATCAGCAGCCGGAGTCCAAGGTGGACCAACTGCTGCAACTCATGCAGTCGGCGTATGTCGATTCGCTCGACATCGATTCCATTACCGACGAGGTGATGAACGACATCGTGCAGAAACTCGACCCGCACTCTGCCTATATCCCCAAGAAAGACCTCGAAATGGTTAATTCCGAACTCTCGTCCTCCTTCTCGGGCATAGGCGTGCAGTTCTCTATCCAGAGCGACACCATCAATATCGTTGCTGTCGTAGCGGGTGGCCCTTGCGAGGGCAGCGGTGTGTTGGCGGGCGACAAGATAATCACGGTCGATGACTCGCTCTTTGTGGGTAAAAAGATTAATAATGAGCGTGTTATGCATACCCTTCGTGGCGAGAAAGGCACGCGCGTCAAGTTGGGCATCAAGCGTGACGGCGAGCCCGACTTGCTCTATTTCACGATTACCCGTGGCGATATACCGGTCAATTCGGTGGATGCCAAGTTTATTATCCCCGCCGCCAATGGCGAGAATATAGGCTTCGTGCGGGTCAACAAGTTCGGTGAGAGTACCTATAGCGAGTTCCTTTCTGCGTTGGCGAGCCTTCGTGCCGAGGGGGCGACTTCGTATATCGTCGATTTGCGCGAAAACTCCGGTGGTTTCATGGACCAGGCTATTCGCATGGCAAACGAGTTCCTGAATATGGGCGACTTGATTGTCTATGCCGAGGGGCGTGCCTATCCCCGCTACGAGGCAAAGGCCACGGGTACGGGGCGGTTCAAGAATGTGCCGTTGGTCGTGCTGATAGACAATTTCTCTGCGTCGGCGAGCGAGATTTTCTCCGGTGCCATGCAGGACAACGACCGTGCTACTATCGTAGGTCGCCGCTCGTTCGGTAAGGGATTGGTGCAGCAGCAGATGCCTTTCGCCGACGGCAGTGCCATACGCCTCACGGTAGCCCGTTACTATACGCCCTCGGGTCGTTGTATCCAGAAGCCGTACACGCTGGGCGACCAGGAGGACTATGAGTTGGAACTCCTCTCACGCTTTGAGCACGGCGAGTTGTACAATGCCGACAGCATCCACTATGCCGATACGACGACCTACCGCACCAAGTCGGGGCGTGTCGTACACGGCGGCGGAGGTATTATGCCCGATGTCTTTGTAGGTCGTGATACAACGCTCTTCACACCTTATTTCAACCAGGTAGTCAACCGTGCGTACACCTACCAGTTTGCGTTCCAGTACACCAACCGGCACCGTGCCGAACTCAACCGCTACAAGGACTGGCAGTCGTTGGAGAAGCACCTCTTGCAGGCGAACTGGTTGCCGGAGTTTGTCGAGTTCTGCAAGCAGAAGGGTATAGAGCCAAACGAGGCACAGTTGGCGAAATCGAAACAGCCGCTTACCCGCCTTGTCAATGCGTATATTGTGCGCAATATCTTGGGCGACGAGGGCTTCTTCCCCTTGTTTGAGCGGGACGACGAAATTACCCGCCGTGCCGTCGAGGTGCTGACCAAGAAAGAATGCCCCGCTTGTTCTACAACACAGGATAACACCACACGATAGCCACCAATTACTAACTAAATAAATTAATTAACGGTATGAAAAAATTTCAGTATGCGTTGGCAGCCGCTTTAATGCTGCTCGCCGTTGGGTGCGACACCAACGAACCCAACAAACCCTCCGATGAGGATGCCAATGTTAAGTTCAAGCAGGACATTGTCCTGACGAATGTGGAGTTTATAGAAGACCACGATGGCATGGGCATTGTGATCGCAACGGGCGACAATGGTGCGTATAGTGCCACGCTGTGTATCAAGGGAACGAACTTTGTCGAAGACACCTACGCTGCTAAGTGCGTGAGCGGAGAGTCGCAGGTGTGGGGCTTCCTCTTCGACCAGAACAACTACGACATTACTTACACCATCGACTCTATTTCTGCTACCGTGAAGAAATATGCCGATGAGGGTCGTATCGAGATTACGGCGAAGTACTATACTGCAGCCCACGACTCGCTCTACACCATCCATTTCGGCCAGAAAATTACACCGGTAGCCAACAAGACCATCAACATCACGGACGCCGAGTTCTACGATCTCACCGAGTCGTCCGACTTTATCTCCATTACTAACCAAAACAGCGACCTCAAATCAGGCGACTTTGCTTTTGTGTTCTCCTTCTATGCCGAGCAGATAGCAGGTTCGTATGAGGCGGTTGATGCTGTGGGGATGATGACCGCTTTCGGCTATGTGGACGATGCAGATGCAGGTACGCTCGTGAAAGAACTCTCTGTCCTCTATGGTTTGTTCGAGGTCAAAGAGGCCGGCACTGACACCTATACGGCAGTGGCCAAATTCATGGGTTCGGACAGTGTTTTCTATACCATCAATATATCGGGCAGCCTTGCCGAGACCGGCTATGCCATAGACGCTACCGAAGATACTGAGTATGCATTCGATGCGGCTACTACCACAGCCCTGTATTCCTACCGGACGCAAGATGGTTTGAACTATGCGGCATTCGTTCTCTACGACGACACCAAGTATCTCCAGTTCATCGCTTTCTATGAGAGCGACAAAGATGCTGTAACTATCGTGCCTGCCAGTGCGTACTATATTGGTTCGGATTATACGCCCTATAGCATTGCGGCAGGTTTCTATGACGCTGATAGCCAGCAGATTGGTAATAGTTACTTCGCTACTATCAGCGGACAAAGTTTGACAGACCCGGTGTATTGCCTTACCGGTGGAGCGATTGTGCTCTCTAACGAGGATGGCAAGTGCAAGATAGAGGTGCACGCTACCAACTCGAAGGGTGCAGCGGCTGAGATCACCTATACGGGTACGCTCACCGAGATGCAGAGCACCTCTGCCGCCCCTTTGAAGAACTACGGTGCAGGCGCAAAGTCCGTTAATGGTATCTCCGCTTATCCCAACCTCTTCATCCGTCGTTAAGTGTTCGCTCTTTGGCGGTATCTGACTTGCAGAAAGAGAGCAAAATAAAGAAGTGCAAGATATAGACCCGCGAAAGAATCGTCTATAGAAAAAAGGTTGCCTGACACACGCTGTCAGGCAACCTTTTTCTGTCTCCCACAAGCAACCC
>CAVFHY010000056.1:0-16617 GCA_963622445.1 Bacteroidaceae bacterium | reverse complement strand
TTGTATTTGGTAGGGATAGAACAGGGAAACATGCGTTATTGGACAGTACAGATTCTCTCAAAGCCCGATACGCATTACCTTCTGTTCCAGTTGGTCGCGGTCGCCAAGCGCACGATTGCGGGTCTGGGTGCGGTAGTTATAGACTGTCTTGACCGACAGGCGCAGAAAATGGGCGATATCCTCCGAATCGGTAATGCCCAAGCGAATCAACGCAAAAATACGCAACTCGGTAGAGAGGTGCCCCTGCTGCGGCAACTGGAACTGCTCGTCGGGACGCAAGAGCGTATTAAAGTCTGCAACAAAATGCGGGAAGAGCGAGAGGAAAGTCTCGTCGAAATGGCAGTAGAACTCCCGCAGCGTACGGTCTATCACCTCGGTGGACTTAACGAGTTGGAAGAGGGTCTTCGGCTTGTCGGAGAGCGAGGCACGCAAAAGCGTCTTATGGTACTGCGACATCGCTTCGATAATATGCGAACACTCACTCATATAGCGCGTTACATAAGCGTCCCGAATACGGTTGGAGTCCTTGAGTTGCGCATTGGTAATCGACAACTGTTGGTTGATAGTCTGCAACTGCCCGTTCAGCAGCGAGAGTTGCTGGTTCGCCATACGCCAACGGCGCAGCAACAACACCAAACCCAACGACACCAGCACCAATACGGCAGCGGATATACCCAGCGAAAGAATCAGGTTGTGCTGTTTGTGCTGCTGCTCGAGTATCATCCGACGATAGGTATTGAGAATCAACGGCATATCGCCCGCAATCTCTATAGTGCGCAGGCGTGCCTTGCTCCGGTCGGCATCCTCTATACAGCAGTTCATATAGCGATACGCCCGCTCGACATTGCCCCGCTGAAACAAGATAAGCGCCACCTCACGGAGCGAGGCATGTTCCAACACCCCGTGCTGCATATCGCAGAGCGCCGACCGAGCAAAATAGTACAACGCCGAATCCTGCATGCCCCGGTCGTCGGTCTGCCAATAGAGGCGCTGATAACACGAGCCGAGCGTGTTCGCCAGATAGCGGACATAGTCGGAGGTATCGGGAACATGGTCGAACACAGGCTGCAGCAAACGGATAGCCTCGGCGGGCGACTCCTCCATACGCACAAGCGCTGCCTCTTGTGCCAGCCACACCGAGTCGGTCTCTGTCTGCAGGATATACGCACGGAGAGGGAGAATATGCCGGCGTGCCGACTCACGCTCTGCCTGCAAGGTAGTGAACTCCGCCTGCCAAATATAAGTCAGATTCAGCGTCTTGTAGTACTGATTTGCCACCTCGGGCAGCACCTTGTCCCGCAAGGGGAGCAGCAGCTCGAGTGCCGAGCGGTAGTTGCCCGCCACTGCCATACACTGCGCCCGACAGACCATTGCACGCTGAACAGCCACCGCATCGCAGCAGGTCTGCGCAAGCGCACACCCCTGCTCGGCATAGAAGAGCGCAGAGTCGTTGTCGAAGCCCTCGTAGGCGGCATAGAGTTGCAGGGCAAAAGCGTACTTCTTCCCGCCCTCCGCCACCTGATAGAGCAGCGTGGTAGCGGCAATGCGTTGCTCCCGAGCATCGATGTATTGCTGCCGATTGACGACCGCGGTATCGAGCCGAAACAAAATAGAAAACAATAGAAACATAATGTAAGCAATTCGTGGTGCAAAGATACTGCTTTCTGCTGATATATTCAAAGAAAATACACAAAAGTCGCGCAACAAGCACTCCCATTTACCCCCCCCTATATGCTCGTATTGCGCTGATTATAAGGCGTTTATAGATATATTACACTCCCAAAACACTCCCTACACTTGCAAACACCTCCATTCGACACTACCTTTGCACTGCCAAACGAGAAAGGCCTTTTTCTCACGGCGACCGCATAAACTAACCATAAATATCCAAAAGCACATGAAAACGAAATTTTACCCATTGTTACTTGCTGCCCTCGCAGTATGCAACTTATCTGTAGCCCACGCTGCGCGTATCTATCTGATGGGGCCTGCCGTAACGGGCGACTATAGCCTCAGCATGCCAATGATGATACCGAACGGCGACACCTATACCTGGGTAGGCGACCTGCAGGACGGAAAACTCAAATTTGCTATAACCAACCGCTATTTCGGCGATTCGTACGGACCTCTGACCAACGAAGACGCTCTCACCATTGGTACGGTACAACTTGGCACCAACAAAGACACCGTAGATAATCAGTTCGTCGTAAGCGCCGGACGCTACAGCCTGACCCTCACGCTCGGCGACCATCCGACGCTCACCGTGGCTGACGGCACCGACCTACCCGACCAAGGTATCGCAGCAACGGATGTCTGCCCCGAGGTAGCACTCTACGCCATCGGCACTGCAACTACTGCCGGCTGGACAACAGAGAACGCTATCGAGATAGCCGAGACGGAATACGGCAAGTACGCCGGCACACTGACGCTCAAGGCAGGCACCGACCTCGAACTGAAATTCTTGGCACAAAAAAATTGGGGCGCACAGTATGGCCCCACGACCGACGGCGAGGCTATCACCGCAGCCGGCACCTTCTCGCTCGTGAAACCCGCAAGCGGCGACCCGAAATACCACACTACGCTCGCAGAGGATACCAAGTTCGATGTCGCTATCGATATTGCAGCCGGCACACTGACGCTCACGCCCTACACGCCCTACAAACTGACCACGATGTGGATGATAGGCGATGCCGTCGGAGGTTGGGACTTCGACAAGAACGGCATTGAGATGAGCCTCAGCGCAACCGAGGACAGCGTATTTAGCTGGACGGGCGACCTGAAGGCAGGCGAATTGAAGTTCTGCGGCAACAAGTGGGACTACTCCAACGATGCCTTTGGTGCTACCGTTGCCAACACCGAACTGACGACAGGCAGCCACGACATCCAAGCCATTGACGGCGATGACAAGAAGTTCAATGTTACGACAGCGGATACCTACTCGCTGACGCTGGACCTCAAAACGATGACGCTCGTGGTAGCGGGCAAGACACCGACCGACATCATCACCACCGACAGGCAGACCATAGCCACCAAAGTACTCCGCAACGGGCAACTCCTTATCCTCCATGGCGGAGCGGAGTACGACATTCTCGGCACTCGCCGCTAACCTTCCCGACGGTTGCTCTGGCTCTCGGAAAGAGCAGCAAAAGCAACCGTCCATATCTCACCCTATAATTCCCTTTTCCTATGCGTGCAATACGATTCATACCGTATTCCCTGTTGCTGCTGTGCCTATTACTGCCGCTGCATATATATGCCGCCACGATACGCATTAGCGGTACGGTAGTCGATAAGCAGCGTGAACCCCTCATAGGCGTCACGATTCAGGTGCAGGGCACTTCGCTCGGCACGGTAACCGACATGGACGGGCATTTCTACCTGGATGTGCCGAGCAAGCAATCGCGGCTCGAGGTCAGCTATGTAGGCTACAAGACGCAGACCATCCCCGTGGGCAGCGACATCAGTTTCTTTATCACACTCGAAGAGGACACCGAGACCCTCGACGAAGTGGTGGTAGTCGGCTACGGCAACCAGAAGAAACTCTCCGTCATCGGCTCTATCCAAGCCCTCGAACCGAAGAAACTGCAAGTAGGCTCCACCCGCTCGATGAGCAACAACCTCGCCGGACAACTGGCGGGCGTCATTGCCGTGCAACCCTCGGGCGAGCCAGGATACGACAACTCCGACTTCTGGATTCGCGGTATTGCGTCTTTCTCGGGCAACACCTCGCCGCTCGTACTGGTAGACGGCGTGGAGCGCTCGCTCAACGACATCGACCCCGCCGAGATAGAGGCGTTCTCCGTACTGAAAGATGCGTCTGCCTCCGCCATGTATGGTGTGCGAGGCGCCAACGGGGTCATCCTGATCAATACCAAGCGAGGCAGCGTTGCCCCGCCATCGGTATCGCTGCGAGTAGAGCAATCGGTATCTACCCCCACCAAACTGCCGCAATTCATTGGTGCGGCAGAATATATGGACCTGCTCAACAGCCTGCAATCCGACCCCAACAAGCGGCTCTTCACCAAAGACCAGATACTCAAGACCTACTACGGCTACGACCGTGACTTATACCCCGATGTGGATTGGGTGGACGCCATCACCGACGATGTAGCCTACTCCACCCGCGCGAACCTATCCGTGGCGGGCGGCTCGGAGCGTCTGCGCTACTCGCTCACCGGCTCGTACTACCACGAGAAGGGCATCATGGCGACCGACGAGACCCTCTCCTACGACACGGGCTCGAAACTCAACCGATTCAACCTGCGTGCCAATGTGGACCTCGATGTAACCAAGACCACCCTGCTGCGCTTCAACATCGGCGGCTACCTGCAGATGCTACGCAAGTCGAACTCATCGACCGACGAGGTTTTTGCCAAGGCGTTCGAGACCCCGCCTTTCGTACACCCTGCAGTCTATTCCGACGGCACGATACCCTTGGCTTCCGCCAACCGCTACAACCCGTGGGCGATGTGTACACAGAACGGCTACTACCGCAGCACAAGCAGCAAACTCGAGTCGCTCTTTGCCATTGAGCAGGACCTGAAGTTCATCACCCCCGGCCTGCGTGCAAAGGCGACCTTCTCGTTCGACTATTTTGCCCGCACCTATATGACACGCGGCAAGACCCCCGACTACTACAGCGTGGCGAAATCGCGCAACGACGAGGGCGAACTGGTACATTCGATCCTGAAATACGGCTCGGAGTTCCTCGACCATAGCAACAACGCCGAATACGGCAACAACAGTATCTACTTCGAGGCAGCGCTGACCTACAACCGCACCTTTGCCTCCAAGCACGCCGTCGATGCGCTATTCCTCTACAACCTGCGCTCCTACGACAACGGCGACTACCAGCCCTACCGCAATCAGGGTATTGCCGGGCGTGCGTCCTACACCTACGACCGCCGCTATGTGGCAGAATTCAACTTCGGCTACAACGGCTCGGAGAACTTTGCCAAAGGCCATCGCTACGGATTCTTCCCGTCGGGGGCTATCGGCTGGCTCATCTCGGAGGAACACTGGATGGAGCCTGCCCGCACGGTACTGTCCAAACTCAAACTGCGCGGCTCTATCGGTCTGGTCGGCAACGACAACATCGGAGGTTCCCGCCGCTTTGCCTACATCACCACCATCAACCACAACGCCAACGGCTACAACTGGGGCTACACGGGCGATGTCTATTACACGGGTGTGCAAGAGGGCGAGATTGGCGTCGAGAACCTGACTTGGGAAACCTCGCGCAAGGCGAATGTCGGCTTGGAATTGGGACTGTACAACGACCTCGACTTACAGGTCGATTTCTTCCAGGAACTGCGCAGTAATATCTTCATGCAGCGCAACACCATTCCCTCGCAAGCGGGCTTCATCAGCACGCCCTACGCCAACTACGGCAAGGTGGACAACCGTGGTGTGGACATCTCGCTGACCTACAGCCATCGATTCCACAACGGGCTGCAGATAGCCGCACGCGGCACCTTCACCTACGCCAAGAACACCATTCTCGAGATAGACGAGCCGGAGGTGGTAAAAGGCACCTATCGCAGCCAGACGGGGCAGTCTATCAACACACTCTGGGGCTATACCGCCGACGGGCTGTACACGGCTGAAGACTTCGACGCCGACGGCAACCTCGTGGATGGCCTGCCTATCCCGCAACTGGGCACTACGGTGCGCCCGGGCGACATCAAATATGTCGATAAGAACGGCGACGGCAAGATAACCGACGAGGACCAAGGCTATATAGGCGGCACCAACACGCCCCGCATCGTCTATGGCTTTGGCGGCAACCTCGAATACAAAGGGTTTGACTTCAATATATTCTTCCAAGGCACGGGCGACACCTGGCGCATCATCGGCGGCAGCGACTATTTCATACCGGGCTCTGGACAAGGCGTACTGGGCAATGTATTCACCAACTACAACGACCGCTGGACGGAGGAGAACCCCTCGCAGAATGTGTTCTGGCCACGCCTGAGCGAATCAACCAACACCCACAACAATGTTGCCTCCACATGGTGGAAAAAAGATATGTCTTTCTTGCGCCTCAAGACCATTGAGATAGGCTACTCGCTGCCCAAGAAAGCCCTCGAAGCCATGCACGCCAAGAAGTTCCGCATTGCCATTTCGGGCAACAACCTATTCTGTTTCTCGTCGTTCAAACTCTGGGATCCCGAGTTGGACACCAACGACGGCTTGCGTTACCCCGCCATGCGTTCGGGTATGGCCAGCATCGAAATCGGATTCTGACAAACCGTCCTGCTGACAAGTGTATAAGACAAGTAGAACAACCATTGCAACACATCATGAAACGAATTCCTCATATACTCTTCACACTGCTGCTCCTTTTGCCCGCTGCATCGTGTAGTTTTCTCGACAAAGAGCCCGACACGGAACTCACCCTCGAGTTGGTATTCAACGACAAGACGCGCACCATGGGCTGGCTGGCGGGGGTCTATTCCGACATACCCGATCCCTACATGGGCTACGGTCGTTTTCTCGGCTGGGACATACTCGGCGACGACATGACCCCCAGCGAGCGTTGGCGTCAGTGGAACTGGAAAGTCATTCCCTTTATTTTGGGCGAATGGACCCCTACCAGCGACTGGGACGGCAACTACTGGGCCACGCTGCCACAGCGTATTCGAGAAGCACAGATCTTCATCCAAAATGTCCACGCCCTGCCCGACCAAGGTATCGGCTCGCAAGAAGTGGAATATATGAAAGCGGAGTGCGAATTTCTTATCGCCTACTACTATGGGCTGCTCGCCAACACCTACGGTGCCATTCCGTTCACGCCCGATGTACTCTACGACACCGATGCCACCACCGAAGAACTGCAGATAGGTCAATCGCCCTACTACACCGTCATCGACTGGTGCGACTCGACGCTGCTCGCCGTAGCGGACAAACTGCCCGCCAAATACACCAGCGCACAGAAATACGGGCGTGCCACTTCCGTCATGGCGCTGGCAGTCCGTGCCCGTATGCTGCTCTATGCCGCCTCGCCGCTTGTCAACGGCAACACCGACTATGCGGGCTACACCAACGACCAAGGCGAAGCCATTTTCTCGCAGACCTACGACCCCGAGCGTTGGCAGCGTGCCGCCGAGGCCAGCCGTCTGCTTATCGAGACAGCCGAGGCAGCAGGCCATACGCTCTACACGGAGACCAACGCCAACGGCGACATCGACCCATACCTCTCTGTGCAGAATGTGCTGCTCCGCCAATACGACGAGGGGAATACCGAGATTCTCTTTGCCCGTCCGGGCGGCTGCGACTATACGGAGTACGAGAAGCATATCACCCCCGCCAATTCGGGCGGCTCGGGCGGTTGGGGCGTAACCCAATCGCTGGTGGATGCGTTCTTCATGGAGAACGGTCTGCCCATCACCGACTCCGAGTCCGGCTACGAAGCGTCCGGCTACGAGGAGAGCGGCATCACCTCCGATGCCACCTCGTGGGACGAGACCGTCAACGGCGGCTATATCACCTATCCACACACCTACAAGATGTATTGCCACCGCGAGCCGCGCTTCTATACCGCCGTGTCGTTCCACAACTCCTATTTCACGCAGGAGGAGCGCACCTTCAATTTCCTGAACGGCGGCAGCGACAATATCCACACCCACGACGCCCCGCAGAACGGCTATCTCATTCGCAAGAAAGTACACCCCAAGACCCATGTCAAGGAGGAGAACTTCCAGTACCGTCCGGGCGTACTCTATCGGCTGGGCGAGGCATACCTCAACTATGCGGAGGCACTCTGCGAGTGCGACCCGACGAACCCCGACATCATCGTCTATCTCAATAAGATACGCACCCGTGCGGGCATTCGTCCCTACACCACAGGGGCTACTTCCTCGAACGCCATTCACCTCGACCAGACGCAGGACGCGCTGCGTGAGGCGATACGCCGTGAGCGTCGTGTCGAACTCTGCTGCGAGGGCTTGCGCTACGACGACCTGCGCCGGTGGAAAGAAGCCGAAAACACCCTCAACGGACCCCAGTACGGTATGAATTTCAGCGGCAAGGACGAAGCGACTTTCTTCACGCTCACCGCCTACCAGACCCGCACCTACCGCAAGCAGTACTATTGGTTCCCTATCCACCAAAGCCAGATAGAGCGGAACCAGAAGTTGCGCCAACTGCCGTATTGGAACTAATTGTCGAACCTCTCATTTTCCCCTACTATGCGAAAGCACATTCTTTTCCTTTTGGCTCTTGCGAGCGTTCTCCTTGCCTGCAAGCCGGAGAGCGAACACTATACCATTCCCCGACTCGACGATGTTATGCACCTGCGTGCCTCGGCGAGCAGCCTTCGCCTCTCGCAGGCGCAAAGCACCGACACGGCGATCACTTTCTCGTGGGACATTCCCCAACTGACCGACGGCATAACAGGCTATGAGTACTACTTCAAGATGGACATAGCAGACAACGAGTACGCCACATCTATCACGCCTATGCTGGTGGACGGCGGCAACTCGGTCAGTTTCACGCACGCTGCCCTCAACGACTTGCTCGAGGGATGGGGTATCACGGCAGGTACGGTCTGCCCTCTTGAGGCGGAAATCATCGCCCACCCCAAAGGGCTTTCTACTTATGTGAAACCCATGCTCAGCACCGTCACCTTCGAGGTCATCGGCTATGCGAGCGTACTCTATCTGGCGGGCAGCGCCACCAAGGCAGGCACCACCTACACCGAGGCACTCGAGATGAGCAAGGTAGCGGGGCGCAACGCCTATCGGTATGCGGGTACGCTCAGCAAGGGCGAACTGCTGTTCCTCACCGAGCGTTCCGATTCGGCAGCGGCCTATGGGCAAGGCACCACCGAGGGCAGCCTTTGCTATAATACCACGCTTGCCGCTACCACGCCTATTGCGGTTGCCCACGCGGGCTTCTATATTGTCGTGGCAGACATCGACGGACTGACCGTCACCCAAACCGAGCCGCTCTACCTCTTCGGCAGTGCCGCCGGCGGGTGGGATTTGGGCAGTGCCATCGCCATGGAGCAAGTCTCGGAGCATACCCTTTCGTGGAGCGGACTACTCAGCGAGGGTGAACTCAAATTCCTTTGCGAGCCCACCGTCAGCAGCCGTCGCTTCGACGGAGCGTTCTGGTTAGCCCCCGAGGACACTACGGTGGCAGAGAAAACCACCTCCATGCTCTTTGCGCCCAACGGCACACCCGATAGGAAATGGAGCGTTCCCGCCACGGGGCTCTACACCATTTCTGTGGATTTGAGCATACCCGAAGTAACTTTCTCCCGTGACGAGGATTTCGACAAGTTACCCTACAAGCAGATATGGCTTTGCGGCGATGCCACTCCGGGCGGTTGGGACACGCCTTTCTCCGAGCAGTTCTCCTACGACACGGAGGCACGCAACGGTTCGTTCGTTTGGACGGGCTATCTGGCAGCGGGCGAAATCAAGTTCCCGCTCAATCCGAACAGTTACGAGGGTGCTTTCTTCATTGCGCCCGAAGCCGGTACGCCTATCTCTGCCGAGCCGACAAGCGTCATCTATACTGCCAACAACCAACCCGACCAGAAGTGGCAGGTAACCGCTGCGGGCAAATACAAAATCACTATCAATGTATTAGACCTCACCGTTCAATTCGTACAACAATGAAACGACCTATGCATATTCTACTTGCAGCCGTGGCTGCCCTTTCTCTCGCTGCCTGCGAACAGCGCATCGACACCAGTTGGCGTATAGACCAAGTACCCGACGACCCTGTGGTTGACCCCGTCAAGACCGAGGCGAAAGCCCCGCTCTACTGGACGGTCTATGAGTACTGCTACGAGGCCGAGCATGCCGGCACCAACCCTATTCTCATGCCGCGTGCCACCATGGAGGCCAATGTGGCGTGGGTGGCAGACAACCTGCTGCCCTACGGCTACGACATGATTGTTACCGACGGCTTTCAGGCGATGTACAATCTACCGGAGGACAATGCGCAGGGCTATATGACGCACTATGGTGCCTACTCGCTCAAAGAGTTGGTGTCGCTCTGCAAACAGCACGGACTGAAACTCGGCGTCTATGACAACCCGCTCTGGAAGCACGGCAGCGACGACATCATCATCGAGGGTACAAACATCCGCCTCGGCAGCCTGCTCTACGACCCCGCCATCGACCAAGTGGAGCACCCCGATGCGGCGCGTGAGAACGAGATATTCTATTGGATTGTCCCCTCGCACCCGGGTGCAAAGGAGTATATCGATGGTTTCTTCAAGTACTACAGTTCCATAGGCGTCAATTTCATCCGAATGGACTTCATGTGCCTCTTCGAAACGGGCACGGGCATGGGCGGCGACCCGGGTCGTGGCTATGGGCGTGAGGAGTACGAACTCGCTCTGCAATACATCAACGAGTCCGCCACCAAGTACGGTGTCTTTACCTCTATCGTCATGCCCAACCAAAAGAACTACGCCGAACTCGAAGCCCGCTATATGAATATGATGCGTATCAATGCCGATGTTTTCTGCGGGCGTTGGAGTGCCTTCTCCGGCACAACGGACAACGATTCCGACCCCTATATGGAGCATTACGGCAACTCCACTTACTACCGCCGCCGTGGGCAGATAGACCAAGACAAATGGCCTACTTGCTACAACCTATTCGACGGCATGGTCTATTTCTCCGACCTGTCGGGACGGGGTAAGTTGATACTCGACGGCGATTTCACCCGCCTCAATACGCTCAGCAACGACGATGAGTGCCGCTCGGTCATCAGCCTGCAATTGGTGGCAGGAGGTCCTGTGGCGTGTGCCGACCAGTACAACGAAACCAACATAGACCATCTCGTCACTTTCTATCAGAACGAAGAGATGTTGGCACTCAACAAGGACGGCTTTGTGGGCAAACCGCTCTCGCGCGACCTTAGCAGCAGCGACAGCCAGATTTGGGCAGGGCAGATGTCCAACGGCGACTGGATTGTGGCGTTCTTCAACCGAGAGGACTTGGAGCAGAAACGCTCGTTCTCTGTCAGCACCTTAGGCGAAGAGTCCATGCAGGTGCGTGACCTATGGGAACATCAAGACCTCGGGCGCCAGCGCACCCTCAGTTACACTCTCCCCGCCCACGGCTGCAAGGTATTCAGACTCAGCGGTAATTAGGAATTACAAGAGATAGAGGATATAGAAGGTCTAGAGGATCTAGTTAAAATCACGCGTCTTGAATTAAAAATCCTGAGAAAAATAACATTATAACATTACGAGAAAAATAACATTATAAGAAAGATAACATTATAAGAAAGATAACATTATGAGAAAGATAACCACCCTCCTCACCTGTTTATGGCTGGCAACCTCACTGTCGGCAGCGGAGCAATTCACCTCTCCAAACGGTCGTTTGCAGATGTCTTGCCGAACCACTCCCGAAGGAACTCTTTATTACGACCTTACTTTCGACGGTGATACCCTTATCCGTCCCTCTCGTTTGGGCTTGGTTCTCGAGAACGACCAGTTGCTCAACGGTTTTAAAATCATTAACACAGAGCGTACCTCCCTCGACGAAACCTGGGCACCCGTCTGGGGCGAAGAGAACGCTATCCGCAACCACTACAACGAGATGCTCGTCTTTCTGCACCAGCAGCCCCAAGACCGCTATCTCTATGTCCGCTTCCGCCTCTTTGACGAAGGCTTGGCATTCCGCTACGAGTTCCCGCAATTAGGCTTGGGCTACTTTACCATCCTCGACGAGCGCACCGAGTTCGCCATGACTGGCGACCACACCGCCTACTGGATCCCCGGCGACTTCGACACACAGGAGTATATGTACACGCGTTCCCGTCTGAGCGAGATACGCCGCCTCAATGCATCGCAACGGGTGGACAACCTCAGCCAACGCGGGTTCTCCGATACGGGTGTGCAGACCGCTCTCCTGCTCCATACCGACAAGGGTGTATGGCTCACCTTGCACGAAGCAGCCCTCATCGACTACTCGTGCATGCACCTGTTGCTCAACGACACAACGCTCACCTTCACCTCGTTCCTCACGCCTGACAGTCAGGGCAAGAAAGGCTATATGCAAACCCCTTGTCGCAGCCCGTGGCGCACCGTGCAGGTCGCTACCGACGCCCGTGACATCCTCGCCAACCGCATGACACTCAACCTCAACGACCCCTGCAAGATAGAAGACACCTCGTGGATTCGCCCCATGAAATACATCGGCGTATGGCTCGAGATGATTAACGGCATGCACAGTTGGTCTTATACCAACGACTTTCCCTCTATTCATCTCGGTGAGACCGACTACACCCACGCTCACCCGCACGGCAACCACGGAGCTACCACCGCCCATGTCTGCCGCTACATCGATTTTGCCGCCAAGCACGGCATCGACGGGGTACTGGTCGAGGGCTGGAACATCGGCTGGGAAGACTGGTTCGGACACCAGAAAGACTATGTGTTCGATTTCGTAACCCCATACCCCGATTTTGATGTGGAGGCAGTGCACCAATACGCCAAGGCGCATGGCGTGAAGATGATTATGCACCACGAGACTTCCGGCTCTATCCGCAACTACGAGCGCCATCTCGACACGGCCTACACCTTCATGAACCGCTACGACTACCCCGCCGTAAAGTCGGGCTATGTGGGCAATATCGTGCCTGTGGGCGAGAGCCACTACTCGCAGTGGCTCAACAACCACTACCTCTACTGCATCACCGAGGCGGCGAAACATCGTATCATGGTCAATGCACACGAGGCGACCCGCCCGACGGGTATCTGCCGCACCTACCCCAACTGGATAGGCAACGAGTCCGCCATGGGATCGGAGTACCAAGCCATGATGGGCATTCGCCCCGGGCATACCTGTATCTTGCCCTTCACGCGCCTCAACGGTGGCCCGATGGACTACACGCCGGGTATCTTCGAGATGGATATGTCCAAGATGAACCCCAACAACCACCACCACTGCCTGACCACGCTGGCAAACCAACTCTCACTCTATGTGACGATGTACAGCCCTCTGCAAATGGCAGCCGACCTGATTGAGAACTACGAGCGTTTCCCCGACGCTTTCCGCTTCATCGAGGAGGTAGCGCTCGACTGGGACGAATCATGGTATCTGGAAGCCGAGCCTATGGAGTATGTGACCATTGCCCGCAAGACCAAGGGAAAAGATGAGTATTTCGTAGGCGGCACCAATGGTGAGCAGGCACGCACTTCGACCATTTCGCTCTCGTTCCTGCCCAAAGGGAAGAAGTATATTGCCACCATCTATGCGGACGCCAAGGATGCCGACTACCGTACCAATCCGCAGGCATATACCATCACCACCCGCCGTGTAAATTCCCGAACTTGCCTTACCATTCCCGAAGCCGGTTCGGGTGGCTATGCCATCACCCTCCGCCCCGCCGAGTAATTTTCGGGGAGTGGGAGAAAGTCCTCACAAGGTAAACTCCCTGTATTCTGCAAACCATATACTCCGTCCAACCGACTATACTCGTCGGCGGGACGGAGCGTTTTTGAGAGATGCTCAAAAGGAATATAAGAAGCGCATGAGGTTATTATCGGGTATGCTTCAACATATTGAGAAAGTATTCTTATGTATCGGTAATGCTTCGGTTATGTATCGGTTATCCTATATGCAGGTCTCGAGACAGACAACAGCAGAGCTCACCGAATTCAGCAGGTAGCACCTGTTATCCTATATGCAGTTCTCGAGACAGACAACAGCCGAGCAGGCTCGGGACAGACTTCGAACGACCAAGAAAACGGTGGGGCATTCATTTTAATTTGTATATATGCGGGAAAAGATGTAACTTTGTGCGCTTTTTTTGAAGAAAGTCCTATCACACACGCATAGCGAAAATACGCATAGCGAGCATACGCAACAGCGAAGATACGCGACAGCGAAAATCACGAACACATACTACTATGAACATTATTAAGACACCTATTGAAGGACTGGTGATTATTGAGCCACAGGTATTCAAAGATGCACGCGGCTATTTCGTCGAGACCTACAACGAAGAACGCTACCGAGAGGCCGGCATCGATGCGAAGTTCGTACAAGACAACCAATCTTGCTCGTGCTACGGCGTAGTACGGGGACTGCACTTCCAGCGTCCGCCCTACACGCAAGCCAAACTGGTCAGTTGCACCGTCGGGCGCGTGCTGGATGTGGCGGTTGACCTGCGCAAAGACAGCAAGACCTACGGGCAATGGTACTCCGTAGAACTGTCTGCCGAGAACCACAGGCAGTTCTTCCTGCCACGGGGCTTTGCACACGGGTTCTCCGTACTGAGCGAGACCGCTGTCTTCACCTACAAATGCGACAACCTCTACCATCCCGAGGCAGACGGTGGCTTGCTGCTCTCCGACCCCGACCTCGCCATCGACTGGCAAGTGCCCGAAGAGGCGCGTATCCTAAGCGAGAAAGACACCAAACACCCGACACTCAAAGGATTGGATAATCCGTTTTAGGCTCGGAGACCTGCGACCTCCCTTTCTTGCGACCTCCCCTAACCCCTCCACAGAGGAGGGGAATACAGAGAATGGTGGTCAGGTTAAGCGGAATGGAAAAGAGAGGAAGGAGATACATAGATAATAGAAGATAGATGATAGATTATAGATTATAGATGATAGATAATAGATGATAGACGATAGATGATAGATGATAGATGATAGATGATAGATGATAGATTATAGATAATACATCATAGACATAGACAGAATGAATATACTTATTACCGGAGCGAACGGACAGTTGGGACACTGTATGCAAGACTTGGCTCCCAAACACCAAGAACATACCTACCACTTTACCGATGTGGCGGAACTGGATATTACCAACCGCGATGCGGTACACCAATTCGTGCGCAACAAACAGATAGACCTGATAGTCAACTGCGCCGCCTACACCAATGTGGACAAAGCCGAAGAGGACGAACAGACCGCACGCCTCATCAACGCCATCGCCGTGGAGAACCTCGCCACAGCAGGCGCACGGGTGATACACGTCAGCACCGACTATGTCTTTGCCGGCGATGCCTGCGTGCCCTACAACGAAGAGGACACGCCGAACCCAAAGACTGCCTACGGACGCACCAAACTGGAGGGCGAACAACTGCTTCTCAAGCACTGCCCCGATGCGATAATCTTCCGCACCGCATGGCTCTATTCGCCCTACGGGAACAACTTTGTGAAGACTATGATTCGCCTTGGCAAAGAGAAAAACGAGATAGGCGTGGTGTTCGATCAAGTGGGCACACCAACCTCCGCCTACACGCTGGCGAACGCCATCTACACCGCCATCGGTTGCCCCGAATGGCACGCCGGCATCTACCATCTCACGGACGAGGGCGTATGCTCGTGGTTCGACTTCACGGTGGCGATTCACTCCTTCTATAGTGCGCTGTGCAAAGAAGAAGAGGAGAAAATCGGTTGCACCGTAAAGCCCATTCTGTCGTCGGAATACGCATACAAGACACCGCGCCCGCACTTCAGCGTACTGGACAAGTCGAAATACAAACGCACTTTCGGCAACGCCCTGCCCTATTGGTCGGACGCACTCCGCCCCATTATAGATGCCCTCTATGACAAATAGTTACGACCTCGGTATTGCGCTGGACTTCCTCGGCAAACTGGCTCTCCACAACGATCGCGAGTGGTTTCATACCCACAAAGCGGAATACGACCTCGCATACGAGCAGTTTGTGCGTTTCTCGGAGGCGTACATCGGGCGGATAGCGACGATAGACCCCACCACGGCAGGACTCACACCGAAAGACTGTATCTGGCGCATCTACCGCGACATACGCTTCTCGGCAAACAAACTGCCGTACAAAGAGTGGTTCGGCGTGTTCCCCGCTGCCAAAGGCGGACGCAAGTCGCTGCGCGGGGGATACTATGTGCATATACAACCCGGGCGGTGTATGTTCGCCGGCGGGATATGGTGTCCGAGCCCCGAGTTGCTCAAGGCACTGCGCAAAGAGATAGAGGCGAACTACGAAGAGGTGGAGCAGATAATGGCGGCACCCCGGTGGCAACGCTACTTCACCGACTTCGACACCGAAGAGATGCTCAAGAAAGTGCCTGCCGGCTTCGACCCCGAGTTTGTACACGCTGACTGGCTACGCCGCAAAACATTCACTTTCTCCACGCCACTGACCGACCAAGAGGTAATGTCGCCCGACTTCATCGACCATGTTGCGGACATTGCCGCAGCGGCACGACCGATGAACGATTTCCTCAACTACACCTTCGAGGAATACGGGGAGTTTCCCTCCCGCTGTGGACGGTAAATGCGTTAACACTTGGCTCCGTAGTTCAATGGATAGAATACGGGTTTCCTAAACCTTAGATTCGAGTTCGATTCTCGACGGGGCTACGAAGAAACGCTATAACATTACTGAATATCAGTTTGTTATAGCGTTTCTTCGTTTGTAGAACAACGACAGATTGCCGACTTGACTGTTTTGATAGCGGATTTGGACTTGATTTTTCAGCAGTCGATACCGAGGTCTATGATAGCGTCTAACAGCGATTGTTTCTTGTTGGTTATTGCAGTAGTGTTAGATAGTTGGTAATCTCCCTGCGGAAGTCCTCTATCGTGCGGCAGACGACCACCTTGTTGCCGTAGGCTTGCAGGCGGGGAATGAGTTCTT
>CAVFHY010000055.1:0-16960 GCA_963622445.1 Bacteroidaceae bacterium | reverse complement strand
CCATCGGCAGAATTAAATACGCACTAACTTAATTCCGCCAACGGACAGTAATAACCCTGTTCCAGTATCCTTCACTAAGGAGATTAGACACATTTGTGCGTACTGAAAAATTGCGTTGCCCAATGGAAACTACAAAATAACACACCCAATGGCATATAATTTGTACCTAAAAGAGCGTTGAAACCATCGATATATTCTGCCCATTGGGCCACCGCATACCGCACACACACGACACCATGACCCCACAAGAAGTACTCCAACGCTACTGGCACTACACCGATTTCCGTCCTCTGCAAGCGGAAATCATTGCGTCCGTGCTGGCGGGGAAAGATACGCTTGCCCTAATGCCGACTGGAGGCGGAAAAAGCCTTTGCTTCCAAGTGCCGACAATGGTACTCTGCCACAAGGAAAGCGACCAAGAGGCGGCACAGGGGTTGTGCCTCGTAGTAACGCCGCTCATTGCGCTGATGAAAGACCAAGTTGAGAACCTGCGCAAACACGATATTCTCGCCACAGCCATCTACACAGGCATGGATCATATACAGCAGCGGACAGCCCTCGACAACTGCCTTTTCGGGCCCTATCATTTCCTCTATGTATCGCCCGAGCGGTTAGAAAGCGAAAACTTCCGCAAATGTCTCATACAACTTCCTATCCGACTGATTGCCATAGACGAAGCGCACTGTATCTCACAATGGGGGTACGATTTTCGTCCATCCTATCTGCGTATAGCGGACATTCGTGCACTGCTGCCCGAAGTGCCTGTACTCGCCTTGACTGCCACCGCCACGCCCGATGTAGTGGAAGACATTCAAGACCGATTGCTGTTCGGCGAACACAATGTATTCCGCAAGAGTTTTCACCGCGACAACTTACAATATATCGTCCGCCACACCGAGAAAAAAGACGAGCAAGTGGTGCATATTTTGCAGCGTGTAGCAGGGTCGGCTATCGTCTATGTGCGCAACCGCAAACGGGCGAAAGACCTTGCCGAATGGCTGCATCAGCAAGGCATTCAGGCGGATTACTACCACGCAGGACTGACAACAACCGAGCGCAGCGAGCGACAAAACAGTTGGAAACGCTACCACGCAACAACAGCACCAGACGCCACACGCGTGATCGTATGTACGAATGCTTTCGGTATGGGAATAGACAAGCCCGATGTTCGGTTGGTGATACACTACGACCTGCCCGACACCCTCGAGGCATACTACCAAGAAGCGGGGCGTGGTGGACGCGATGGAAACACAGCGTACGCCGTACTGCTCTACAACTCAAGCGATAAAGCGAAAGCACACAAGCGTGTAGGCGACAATTTTCCACCCAAAGAATTTATTCAGAGAGTGTATGATGCTACTTGTAACTACCTGCAAATAGCACTCGGCGGCGGCTTCAATCGCACTTTTGCACTCCATATGGACGAGTTATGCGCCCAGATGCACCTGCCGCTGCTACAAACCTACTCCGCTATGCACCTGCTCGCACAAGCGGGGTATATCACCTTTGAAGAAGAACACGAATTGCCCATTCGGGTAAAAATAGAGATTCGCCCCGAGGAAATTCGTCACTACTCGCTAACCAAGGAACAAACAGCGCTGCTCGATATGCTGATGCGCCGATACACGGGGATATTTACGGATTTTCAGTGCCTAAATGAAGAAGGACTGATACAGATGTTTCGCAATAACTACAGCGAAGTGCTGGTAGGGTTGGCGCAACGGGGAGTAATAACCTATATTCCCCGCACCGTAGCCTGCCAAGTGGCATTCATCGACGGACGACAAGACAACCTATTTCTACCCAGGAAAATATACGAAGACAGACAGACACGCTACGCCACACGCCTCGAAAGCATGGTGGAATACGCCGAACAACAGCAGTTCTGCCGCGAGCAATTGTTGCTCGCCTACTTCGGAGAAAACGATGCTCCCACTTGCGGACACTGCGATGTATGCAAGGGAAAGAGGTGATGTGTAAATTAGCTGATTATTCATTATTAAAAATCACACATCCTCTTGTGTATATGGGGGAAATGTTGTACCTTTGCTCTCCGTTTTAGACCTCTAATAACCAACGGGGGTCCATCGTATATCTTACAATCTAAAACACACCATGAAAATCTCCGAATTGAAGGCAGCCTACGAGGCTGCGTACGGACACAAGTCCTCTCATGTCTTTTTCGCCCCCGGGCGAGTTAATCTTATTGGCGAACACACCGACTACAACGGTGGATTCGTATTCCCGTGTGCCTTGAGTTTTGGTACTTACCTGCTCCTCGCACCAAACACAGATAGCGTGATGCGCTTCCGCTCACTCAATATAGCGGACACCTATACTCTCCCGCTCGACCAACTGACGACACCCCTACCCAACCGAGCATGGGCAAACTACGCCATTGGTTGTATGGCACAATTCCTCAAGAAGGGGTATCCGATAGAGCAAGGCTACGACCTGCTCTATTGGGGCAATGTACCCGCCGGTGCGGGGCTGAGCAGCAGTGCCGCCATGGAGGTGGTTACGGCGTATGCATTCAGTGAGTTGCTCCACGCCGAGTGTGACCGTACGGAAATAGCCAAAATCGGACAAGCGGCAGAGCATGAGTTTGCCGGCGTCATGTGCGGTATTATGGACCAATTCGCTTCGGCACAAGGCAAAGCCAACCACGCTATTTTCCTCAACTGCGATACCTTACAGTTCGACCTTGTTCCCGTACAGTTGAATGGCATCAAAGTGGTTGTCAGCAACACCCACTCCCCCCACCATTTGGATTCGGGAGCATACAACGAGCGTGTGAAACAGTGCCATGCAGCAGTGGAACAAATTTCGACAATACACCCCATTAAGTGCTTGGCAGAACTGACACTGGCAGACTTCGATACAGTAAAACAAGTGCTAACCGACCCTGTCATTTTCCGTCGTGCTCGCCATGTGGTCAGCGAGGTAGAGCGCACACGCAACGCCGTAAAAGCCCTGCAAGCAGGCAATATCGAGGAGTTTGGACGACTGATGACCGAGAGCCATATCTCGCTCCGGGATGACTACGAGGTGACGGGACCGGAACTGGACGCACTGGCTGCCGCTGCATGGAAGATCGATGGCGTATTGGGCAGCCGTATGACAGGCGGAGGCTTCGGAGGTTGCACCGTATCGCTTGTGCGTGAGGAGGCTATTCCTGCCTTTATCGAACAGGTGGGCAATGAGTACACCGAGAAAACGGGGCTTAAAGCCGAATTCTATGTCGCCGAGATTGGCGACGGCGTTCATTGCGTGGAATAGCGTCTGTGGCCATTTGCAGATGCATTAAAAATGGGTCTGCCGACAAAAAAAAATAGAGCGAACAACGCCCTCGCACAAATGTGTGGGGGCGTTGCCTATTTTAGTGTGGAAGAAATACTCACATAGAGAATCACCATATAGGGTAGATGATATTGAACAAAGGTACGAGCAGGGCGGTGGCGACACCCATGAGAGCGATACAGAGTCCGCTGATAGCTCCCTCAACAGCTCCCATCTCAAGTGCTTTGGCTGTGCCCAGTCCGTGTGCGGAACAACCCATAGCAAGCCCTTTGGCTACGGGATGGGTAATATGGCAGAGTCGTAGAGCAAAGGGACCGATGACAGAACCAACGAAACCTGTGATAATGACAGAAATGGCTGCCAACGACTCGTTGCCACCGAGCGCATGGGTAACATCCATGGCAATAGGCGTAGTAACCGATTTTGCTTCCAACGAGCGTACCCACATCCCCTCTAAGTGCAACATTTTGCAGGAGAAATAGACGCTGCTCACTCCGACAAGTGCGCCCACCAACACAGCGATGAAAATAGGAAGAGCATTGCGTTTAATGGTTTCTAATTCGTCGTAGAGAGCCAGTGCCAGTGCCACTACGCTGGGACCCAATAGGAAGGAAATGGGCTGGTTGGCACGGGCATAATCGTCGTACGGAATATCCAAGAAGTAGAGCAGCGAAACCAAAATGGGGATACAAATAAGAAAGGGGTGCAGCAAACTGACACCCGATTTGCGCTGCGCCCATACACCCAGTAGATAGGTGCCGAAAGTGAGCAGCAGAAGTGTTGGCATAGAGCAAAGAATATCATGCATGGGCGGCCTCCTTGTGCTTGATATGTTGGGACAAACGAGCAATACTCTGAAGTGTCCAACCGCTGGTAATCATAATGGTAAGCGTTGAGAGCAGGAGAACCGACAGCCAACCTGCCAAATGGACACGGATAAGCCCCCACTGCTCCATGATACCCACCATAGCCGGTACAAAGAAAAAGGACATGTTGCCCGTGAGAATCGTAACGGCTTGGCGTATTTGGTGGGGCTTGACCCACTTAAGACACAGCGCTACGAACAGCAACAACATACCGATGACGCTGCCAGGAACAATACCGCCCAGCAGCCACGAAAGCACATTCCCTATCACAAGGAATAGCAAAATAATGAAGAAACCAATCACAATGTATAGTACCTTAAAAGTTATAGTACCTAATAAAAAACAGACATAGTAGGTGTGTGCCAAAGAATAGCATACCTGTGAAACGAGATAGAACCGACTTGATACGAAGGAGGTTTTTCGTTTCGGGGCGCAAAAGTACTACATTTGGATGATTGCACCAAATAGAAAGTGCATTTTGTCGGATTTTGTGAAGGGGAGTTAGCAGATAGGCGTTTTCTCTTTGCTGTATCGGAAAAATATAGTAATTTTGCGGGTCGAAAAAGGAAGATGCTCCTTTGACTGGAACAGGGAAGAGCATTCTTGCTATTTATTTTAGGTATTAGTTTTTTTCGTTTTTCAAATGCATACGGATAAACTCTATTTGCGCCATGTATCCATATTCTTGGCGTGCGTTTGCTGGGGACTGATGGCTCCCCTTGCCAAAGATGCCATGCGAGTAGATTTCACCGGTCCCGACTTGGTTTCGTTCCGTGTTGCCGGCGGTGCCCTTTGCTTTTGGCTCACATCGATGATACTCTCGCTCTGTGGCAAGAAACAAGAACATATACCCCTGCACGATGTGGGATTGTTCTTCCTCGCCTCGCTCTGCAGTATCACCTGCAACCAAGGACTCTACACGATAGGCGTCAGCTACACCTCGCCCGTGAATGCGAGCATCATGACGACCACTATGCCTATCATCTCACTGATACTGTCGGCTATTTTCCTGCACGAGCGACTGACTTGGTCGAAAGTGCTGGGTATCGCATTGGCACTGTCAGGAGCCCTAATGGTAATCCTTACCTCGCACACCGCCTCGGCAACCACTCCCACGAACCCCTACGCTGACGCACTGGGAGCAGGGATGTGCGTATTGGCGCAATGTTCGTTTGCGACTTATCTTGTGCTTTTCAACAAGTTGATAAAGAAATACTCCGTCATCACCTGCATGAAATGGATGATGCTCTTCGCCACGCTGACAATATGGCCGTTTACCACACACCATATCATTGGGATTGCGTGGGCAAGCATTCCACTCAAATCCTATTTAGAGGCAGGATTCGTAGTATTCTTCGGCACATTCTTTGCATATATATTTATGGGTTGGGCACAACAAGCACTGCGCCCGACACAAGTGGCGATATACAACTATTTCCAACCCGTTATTGCGTGTCTTGTTTCCGTATGTATGGGGTTGGCGGTATTCGGCATATATCAAGCCATAGCAGTATTGCTCGTGTTCTCGGGCGTGTATCTTGTGACGGTACATAAAGGGTGATTGAAAAAAAATGAAAAAAAACACGCTCTTTCTTCTTTTGGTACTTGCGCTGGCGGGGTGCAGGCAACATAGTGTGCCCAAACCTTATGGCTATGTGCGGCTCACGATGCCCGACACAGCCTATGTGCCTTTTGCACAGCATACCCCTACGGAAGAGGCATATCCCTACGATTTTTTGCTCTCCCGAAACGCGCGTGTACAAGCAAGACAAGCAGCCGGCGAGGCATACTGGATAAACATTACATACCCCACCCTCAACGCAACTATCCACTGCTCCTACAAACCTGTACGGGGCAACCTGCGTGAACTGACCAACGATGCATTGGAATTTGTCTACAAGAATGCTTCACATGCATCTGCCATACCGGAACAAGAATATGCGCACCCCGAAGCGAAAGTCTATGGTGTATTGTTCGGAATGGAAGGGAACACCGCTTCGTCATGCCAATTCTTCCTAACCGACTCGGTACACCATTTCTTCCGTGGCTCTGTCTATTGCAACTGTGTGCCAAATGCCGACTCGTTAGCACCCGTCAATGCATACTTGCAAACGGATGTTATCCGCTTAGTAGAGAGTTTCCGATGGGTATATTAGCCGACATAGAAGCAGGTCAAGCGGCAGGACGCAAACGATTTGTACTGCTGCTCGATCCGGAGAAAGCACACCCCGAACGACTAACACTGCGGGGAGCGTGCCTGCCCGATTTTCTCTTTGTGGGCGGCAGTACAGGAGGAGGCACCGAGGCTTTCGTCCAACACCTGCGCACACTTACTGACTTACCGATAGTGCTCTTTCCTGGGCGTGTGGAACAGTTTACGCCTACGGCTGACGCATTGCTTTTTCTCTCCGTACTGTCGGGGCGAAATGCCGAGATGCTCATCGGGCAACAAATACGGGCAGCACGACGCGTGGCACAATCGGATATAGAGAGTATTCCGATGGGGTATATCCTCGTCGATGGGGGCGTAGAGACGGCGGTAATGCGGGCGACGCAGACCCAACCGCTATCACAAGAGCGGGTGAACGATATTGTAGATACCGCCATTGCCGCAGAGTTACTTGGCAAGCGGTTGGTATATCTCGAAGCAGGCAGTGGGGCACAGCACGCCGTAAACGAAACAATCATACACGCAGTGCGAGAGGTTGTGCATATCCCGTTGATTGTAGGCGGAGGTATTCGCACCACGGAACAGATGACAGCGGCATTCAACGCCGGCGCGGATATAGTGGTAATAGGCAACCACTTCGAGTCCCACCCCGAGGCACTATGTGATTTTGCACGATGTACAAAGGTGGCATATCGCCACGGACCATTCAATTCGCCATACACAATGCATAATGTATAAAGAGAGCAAATATTCTATCTGCTCGGTATCCACTCGATGGGTCAAACATCTGACAGCACAGCGGTCTAGCCCCTCCCCCTACGGACTGCCTGACCTGGAAGCCCCTATTTTGAAAAGCAGAGTGCGCAATTCCTTTTTTCTTGGCATAAGTTTAGGTAGTATGCCCAAAACTTTGTATCTTTGCAGCGGGAAATGGGGACGCTCTAATATAAGCCCTCAAATAATTAACCCTCTAAAACACAACTAATATGACAATGCAAAAGAGTCCACTTCAGATTGCACGTCAATCGTACAAGCCGAAAATGCCGGTCGCTCTGCAAGGGGCAGTACGCCTAAACGAAGGCGAGAAAACAGAATCCGTAGCCGACCACGCTGAGATTAAGAAATTGTTCCCGAATACGTATGGGCTGCCCGTTATCACCATGGAGCCGACTACCGGCACCAACTCGGTGGAGGAACCGTTCAATGTAGGTGTTATCCTGTCGGGCGGACAAGCCCCTGGCGGACACAATGTCATCAGCGGTATCTACGACGGGCTGAAAGCACTGAACCCCGACAACAAACTCTACGGGTTCTTGGGCGGACCGAGCGGACTGATTGAAGGCAAATATACCATCCTGACGGGCGATGTGATAGACGACTACCGCAACACCGGTGGTTTCGACATCATCGGCTCGGGGCGTACTAAACTCGAGGAGCCGTGGCAATTTGACAAGGGTATCGAGATCTGCAAACAACTGCATATCAAGGCAATCATCATCATCGGTGGCGACGACTCGAACACCAACGCTTGCGTGCTGGCAGAATACTACCTGCAGAAGCAATGCGGCATTCAGGTAATCGGCTGCCCGAAGACCATCGACGGCGACTTGAAGAACGAGATGATTGAGACCTCGTTCGGTTTCGACACCGCCTGCAAGGTATATAGCGAGTTGATTGGTAACATCCAACGCGACGCTAACTCCGCCAAGAAATACTGGCACTTTATCCGACTGATGGGTCGCTCGGCAAGCCACATTGCACTGGAATGCGCCCTGCAGAGCCAACCAAATGTGTGCCTCATCTCGGAGGAAGTAGAGGCTAAGAGCCTGACACTGAACGACATCGTAGAACTGATTGTAGATGTAGTGGTGGATCGTGCCAACGCCGGGCTCAACTTCGGTACGGTGCTCATCCCCGAAGGACTGATTGAGTTTATCCCCGCTATGCGCGTGCTGATTCAGGAACTGAACGACCTGCTGGCACAGAACGAGGAGTTCACCCAACTGGAGGGCGACGACGCCAAACGCGAATATGTAAAATCGATGCTGACACCTGCGTCGTGCGAACTCTACCGCTCGCTGCCAAAGGCTATCGCACGCCAGCTGACACTCGACCGCGACCCGCACGGGAATGTGATGGTGAGCCAAATCGAGACCGAGAAACTGCTCATCGAAATGGTAAGCAAACGCCTCGCACAACTGAAAGCAAACGGCACCTACAAGGGCAAGTTCTCGGCGCTGAACCACTTCTTTGGCTACGAGGGACGCTGCGCTATTCCATCGAACTTCGACGCAGACTACTGCTACTCGCTGGGTATGACGGCTGTACACCTGATTGCAGAAGGCAAGACCGGCTACATGGCCCTGGTACGCAACCTGACCAAACCCGCACAAGAGTGGATTGCTGGCGGTGTACCTATCACGATGATGATGAACATGGAGAAACGCAACGGCAAGATGAAGCCTGTGATTCAAAAAGCATTGGTAGACCTGAACGGTGCACCATATCTGTACTTCAAAGCACACCGTGCCGAGTGGGCAGACGCCAACACAAGCTACATCTACCCGGGACCGATTCAGTACTATGGACCGTCGGAGGTATGCGACCTGCCGACCCATACGCTTCGTCTCGAGAGAGGGAAATAGTATTCGAAATTAAGAATTCGAAATTAGGAATTAGGCTGTCCACTAACCGGACAGCCTAATTTGTTAATTTTTCCACCTCTAATGCCATTTTTCCACCTCTTATACCAAATAATGCACGCTATTCTCAGCATAAATAGATACCTTTGCACTCCGAAAATCAGAAACCCACATAATAGAATCAAGTTTTACATGAAAAAACATACTGCTGCCCTACTGGCTATTGCACTGACTGCCTGCTCCGCACCTAAGTTCCAAAACACGACTCAAAAAGACATCGATGCACTGACCCAAACGGCTTCGTTCAAAATGCCGCAAGTAGTGGTGCCTCAGTTCTCCGACAAGACTTTTTCCGTACTCGACTACGGAGCAGACAGCACAGGGGCTACACTCTCTACAGCAGCCATCCAACAGGCTATAGACGCATGCACTGCCGCAGGTGGTGGAACGGTTATTATTCCATCGGGCGTGTTCTATACAGGTCCTATCTCGCTCAAATCGAATGTCCGCCTCTATACAGAGACAAATGCGTTCGTACTATTTTCGAACGATTTCTCGCTATACCCACGCTACACCACATGGTTTGAGGGAATTCCTACCATGCGTTGCCAGTCGCCTATCTCAGCGTTCAATGCTGAGAATATCGCTATTACGGGGCACGGCATATTCAACGGAAACGGTGACTATTGGCGTCCACTCAAGCGTAGCAAAGTGAGCGAAACGCAATGGAAAGCCCAACTAAAAAAAGGAGGAGTGGTTTCGGAAGACGGCAAGACATGGTATCCGGATGCAGGCTCTCGCTATGCCGCTACGCTCTGCGAAGACCAGAATGTACCGGTTGTGAAAGACGATTCGGTTTGGCAAGAGATTCATTCATTCTTGCGCCCCGTTATGCTGCACCTTGTAGGCTGCCGCAATATCTTGTTGGAGGGCGTATGCTTTGAGAACTCACCGGCGTGGAACCTCCACCCTATGCTCTGCGAGAACCTCACACTGCGTGACCTAACGGTGCGTAATCCGTGGTATAGCCAGAACGGCGATGGGGTGGATGTGGAGTCGTGCCGCAATGTGGTTATCTCCCGCTGCTCATTCGATGTAGGCGACGACGCTATCTGTATGAAATCGGGAAAAAACAAACCCGGACGCGACCGAGGAGTGCCGACAGAGAATGTGATAGTGGACGACTGCGTAGTCTATCATGGACACGGCGGTTTTGTAGTCGGCTCGGAGATGTCGGGCGGCATTCGCAACATACAAGTGAGCAACAACCTCTATATCGGCACCGATGTAGGCTTGCGCTTCAAATCTACACGCGGGCGTGGCGGCGTGGTGGAGAACATCTATATCACGAATGTGAATATGTGCAACATCCCGAACGAGGCATTGCTGTTCGACCTATTCTATGGAGGCAAAGGGGCTGGCGAGGAAACCGAGGAAGAGATTGCCGCCCGTATGGCAGTCGGTGCTTCGGTGAGCGAAGAAACGCCACAATTTAAGAATATATATATTGATCATGTCGTGGCAAAGGATGTGCAGCGTGCGATGTATTTCAATGGGTTGCCCGAAATGAAGATTGCGAATGTGCACCTGTCCGACATCACGATGACAAGCACCGAGGGTGCAATCATCCGCCAAACAAACGGATTGGAAGTAAAGAATGTGCATATCACCCCCAAGACAGGAGAGGCATTCTCCGTGGCATCGTCGGTGGAGAATGTACACTTTGAATAGTGGCGTGTCGCCACTGACGACTAATATGTTCCATCTGTATGCGTAAATTGTCCATTCATCAAATACTCAATGCTCTCGTGGCGGGTGCGCTGCTTTGTTCATGTTCACAGCCACAGATTGCAGGCTCGATGTGGCTACGGGTGTCGCCTGCAGACTCGCTGCGAGATGGTTTTCGCCAGATAGAGGCGGAAGGACAGACACGCTATATCGTACCTATCACCGAGTGGACTGCCTCGCCCGAAGTGGATACCTACCACCAACTGCACCACCATGGCGTTGCATTGGAGTCCGACCTGATGGCCTATCGCATCTATTTCGACAAGAAACAGACTATTGATGTATATGCCAAGAAAACACCTCGGCTGGAGTTGCCTACCTCGTACTGGTATCCGTCCGATGACCAGTTGGCGCAACACTACGGCGATGATATACTGCGAGTTAGCGGAACCGTCGGCATCGGAAGCGTCAAACCGTGGCACAATGGTAAACAACGCCATATAGAGCCTGTAGAGAGCCGCACCCAACGCTTGGTGGAGGTAACAAAAGACAAGGGCGTAATGGAAGTGTCGGTAACTGGCTGGCAAATAGAAGGCAAGACGGTGGATATGACCGTGCGCTACACACTTGCTGCACACCATCGTGATATGCTCTGCGAGGTGTTTCTCTCCGATCCGCTCGACAGCCTCTGTACGGGCGTGCAACTCATTCCCAACAAAGGCATACAACCGCCCTACCCGACTATAGCAGAGGGCGCAACCACCTATGAGGATGCGCACGAGTACATCTCTGTTTCAGACGGTATTATGGTGGGCGAATGGGGAACGGATTGGCCGGTGAATGACACGGTTAAATATGCCAAAGAGACGCTTGGGTTGGGTGTATATGTGCCTGAGGAGTATGCAGCCTGTCCTTTGCACGACGGACGCAACAACTTGATTCTATTGCGCCCCGCTACCTACCTACATTTCTATCTCACTTGTGTTTCGCTGAAAGAAGACAATCCTCCCGCTACCTCGGCAGAGATGTTCTTCCGCTATCTCGAATCGTGGAATTCTTCGCTCCAATAGTTGTCCGATCTCCGATAATCTCCGATAACCGCCGTTAATTATCCGTTAAATTACCGTTAAAGGTGCGCCAAATCCTAACTCATAAATCCGGATTCCTAACTTCACTAAATGTTGTCCATTATTTGGTGTATTGGCAGAAAAGTTGTATCTTTGCAACGCAAACCAAAACGACGCGTAACCACTAGCGCATAACGAAAATAGGCGTTAGCGAAAATAAGCGGAGTAAACTACGAAAACTACGCAAAGACAAAACGCGACAGCAAGATGAAACCAATTATCTATCAATTACTTCCCCGTACTTTTACAAACTACAATGATAGCCGTATCCCGAATGGTTCGAAGGAGCAGAACGGCTGTGGTACTTTTGCCGATATTACCCCCCGAGTATTGCATGCGATTGCTGAACTCGGTGTTACACATGTGTGGTATACGGGGGTTATCCGCCACGCTACGGCAGCGCATAACACGGCGTCTATTGTCAAAGGAAAAGCAGGCAGCCCCTATGCCATTACAGACTATTACGATGTCGATCCTGACTTGGCATCGGACGAAGCAAATCGTATGCATGAATTCGAACTGCTGGTGGGGCGTACCCATAAAGCAGGACTGAAAGTTGTTCTCGATTTCGTGCCGAACCATGTTGCCCGCGAGTACCATTCGGTATGCAAACCGACGGGTGTACACGACTTGGGCGAGGACGACAATCCGAATTGGGCATTCTCTCCGCTCAATAATTTCTACTATTGCCCGGGCGAGGGATTTGCACCGGACTTCGATATCGCCGGCTATACCGAGTTTCCCGCCAAAGCAACGGGCAACGATTGCTTCTCGCCCCACCCCTCCCGCAACGACTGGTATGAGACCGTCAAACTCAACTACGGTGTCTTCTATCAGGGCGGTGGCGAAAAGCAATTCAACCCCATTCCCAATACATGGTTCAAGATGCGCGATATCCTGCTTTTCTGGGCAGGCAAGCACATCGATGCATTCCGTGTGGATATGGCGGAGATGGTGCCGGTAGAGTTTTTTACATGGGCAATAGCGGAAGTCAAAGCCACCTATCCCAATGTGCAGTTCATCGGTGAATGCTACAACCCGTCGCTCTATCGTCCTTACCTACAAGCGGGGTTCGACTATCTGTATGACAAAGTGGGTATGTACGACTACTTGCGTGGTGTAACGAGCCGTAATTGGGCTGCAGCGGGGATTACCAATCAGTGGATGTCGTGTGGGGATATTCTCCCGCATATGTTGTATTTCCTTGAAAACCACGATGAACAGCGTATTGCCAGCGGTTTTTTCTGCGGACGAGGTGTGTGTGCAGAGCCGGCAATGATTGTGGCTGCCACGCTCTCTACAGGTGCTGTGATGCTCTATGCCGGACAGGAGTTGGGCGAGAAGGGAATGGATATCGAAGGCTTCTCGGGCATGGACGGACGCACCACTATCTTCGACTATTGGGGTATCAAATCGCTACAAGCATGGATGAACAGCGGCAAGTGCGATGGTGCACACCTCGACGACGAGCAGCGTAACCTGCGTGCATTCTATCAGCGTCTGCTTACGGTTGCCAAAGAGAGTAAGGCAATTAGCGAGGGAAAAATGTACGACATTGAGTATGTGCAGGGCAATGAGTTCAATACCCACGAGCAATATGCATTCTTACGCAAATCGGACTCCGAAACGCTTCTTATTGTTGTCAATTTCGACGACAAGAAGGTGGATTTGCAAGTCCGTATTCCTGCTGATGCGTTTGTATATCTTGAGCAGAACGAACTTCCTCATGCTGAAGGTGTGGATTTGCTGACGGGCGAGGTGCATACAGGACTTTCTTTCACAGCCGACAGCCCCGTTTGCCTTACTATCCCTGCATGGAAAGGCGTTATTCTTCGTATCCAATAGCCTATGATAGACTCGGAGAAGATAGCTGCGTATAGTCGTTTGGTGCGCCTCGGCAATTTGATTTTTGTTGGGATATTGGTATGGGTGATGGAGAAACAGGTGGCTGTCCCCGTACTGTGCCAAGCGCGATTTGGCGAACAATTGGCGTGGTATGTGCTGTGGTTGCTCATCGTAGGAACAGTCCTTGTGGCGGCAGGCGGTTATGTGATCAACGACTATTTCGATGTGAAGATTGATCGAATTAATCGCCCTGACCAAGTGGTGGTTACGCAGTTGGTCTCTAAGCCGTCCGCTATGCGTTTGAGCCTCTGTCTCAGCGTCATCGGATGTATATGTGGACTTACGGCAGCGGTTTTGGTATGCAGTTATTCTTTGGCGATAGTTTTTATTGTCGTGCCAGGACTACTTTGGTTCTATTCGTCGAGTTATAAGCGGCTTTTCTTAGTGGGAAATGTAGTGATTGCTCTGTTGAGCGGATTTGTGCCGCTTAGTGTAGCATTCGCCAATGTGGGGAGTCTGCGCTTGAACTATGGCGAACTAATCGGTTATACAACCCTTGTTCCCGACTTGTATCGGTGGTTGGGTGGATATGCTGTTTTTGCATTTCTCTGCACCCTTATGCGAGAGATTGTCAAGGATCTGGAAGATCAACAGGGCGATAGAGAATTTGAGTGCCACACGCTGCCTATTCGTTTAGGTGGCAGATGGACGAAAGTCATTGTTACAGCCCTACTATTGCTCACAATGGGGCTTGTGGTATATAGTTGGCTTTGTATTTTGCCATATCCACACACATGGCGTACGCTCTCCACCCGTTACACCATTTTTGGTTTACTTGTTCCGATGGCGTGTGCTTTGTGGTTGCTTTGGGCTGCAAAAATTCCGTCAGACTATCGCGCGGCACAGCAGTTACTAAAATGGATTATGTTCATCGGTATGCTCTCCGCCTTTTTTCGTTGAGTATTTGCGTCAGCGTATGTTCTTATGAAACTTCTGCTCGGTTCTCAGTCTCCCCGTCGTCGTGAGTTGTTGTCGGGGCTTGATATTCCGTTCGAGTGCGTGTCTATTCACACCGATGAGTCATTCCCACCCCATCTGCAAGCGGGTGATATCCCGTTGTATATCGCCAAGCAGAAGGCGGCAGCCTATCTCTCTCGTCTATGCGATGACGAACTGCTTTTAACAGCAGATACAATAGTGTGGGTAGATGGTCGAATGCTCGGTAAGCCCAGGGACGAAGAGGATGCAAAAGCCATGCTGCATCTTTTGAGCGGCAGAACGCACCAAGTCTACACGGGAGTAGTGTTGACTATGGGAGCGTGTCGCCACAGTCAACCTCAATGGTATAATGCACGAAAATACAACGGCATACACGATAGCGGACATACACACTGCGAAACTACGCAAAGCGTATTTGTGGACTGTACGGATGTTACTTTTCGTGAACTGACAGATGCAGAGATAGATTATTATGTGTCACATTACCGTCCGTTGGATAAGGCGGGTGCATACGGTGTACAGGAATATATCGGCTATATAGGTGTGGAGCGTATTGTTGGGAGTTACTACAATGTGATGGGGCTTCCCGTTGAGCGATTGTATCTTTCATTGCGTCGGTTCTCGCACCAATTACAATTTACAAATTAAACTCTGTCTCCATACGGCACTATCGTCGCACAGAGGCAAAGAACTCTTGCATAAGTCGTCGGCACTTTTCTTCGAGAACACCTGCCGTCACTTGTGCACGAGGGTGCAATGCTTTTGGAGCGAAGATGGTATATCCTCGTTTAGGGTCTTCGCAACCATAGACTATGCGGCTGACTTGCGCCCATCCAATCGCTCCCGCACACATAATACAAGGCTCTACCGTCACATAGAGCGTTGCGTCTGGTAGATATTTACCACCGATGGTTTGTGAAGCCGCTGTCAAGGCTTGCATCTCGGCATGAGCTGTCACATCTGCCAATGTCTCGGTGAGGTTATGTCCTCGCCCTATTATTTTCCCTTGCGCCACGATAACGCACCCTATAGGCACTTCGCCTTGTAGAAGTGCTTCTTGTGCCTCGTTGAGTGCCACTGCCATGAATTTCTCGTCGCCGCTGCTGACTTCGTGCTCGTAATTTTCGTTCATAGTGTACCTGCTATTTCTCTGCAAAGGTACATTTTTTTTAGTACTTACGCAAATGGGCATCGCATTAGTGGCGTAGTGGATTCGCCTTACATACACAGACGAGGATGTCAACCCCCAAAAATGTCCTTTTTAGTGTGCAAGGATTGAGTGGTGTCTATGTGTATCGAAATCGTTCTTGTGTTGACACCACTCTTGAAGGTTTGCTGAACCGAGATATTATCCCCATCAATGGCAATACTATTGCCATTGGTAGAGATGACAATACTGTTTTTCTGTTTCGTTTTCTTTTTAGAGGAAGACTGAGTATCGACTTTCTTGGCAGAAGACTTCGTATCTGCTTTCGTGGTGGCAGATTGTTTTTTTGCATTTCCGGTAACAGCCTTTTTCTTTACTTTCCCCGGCTTCCCAACAGTTTGCATTACTTGGCCGAAAGACGAGTCTGCACTATAAAAAGACTGAGCCATCGTAAAAGGGAAACTCCCATCAAGGAGAGGAGATGGGTCGTCGTCATCGATATATATCACACGCGGCCGCTTACCTTTCTTCCACTGCCCACAAAGGTGGGATACCTCGTCGAAACGAACCGTCTCACGCGGATGCCAATCACAGATGATGGCATGTGCCCGCCGCTCATCGTCAAGGATATCATTCCCATAATTCATCACCAGTCGTTGTATATCATCCAATGTAACCATATTCTATTGTATGTCCGTTCTGTATCCGTCTGTTATCGATCCTTTTTCTATTCCTCCTATATCTTTCTTCTATCCTTATTGTTACCCTATCTGTATGCCGGCTATGGAAATGTCATCCGTAGAACCTTTCTGCGTCATTTGCGGGAGATAGGCACGCAAGGCTTCTACGGCAGCGTCAAAGTCCGCAGACAATTGGTTGTTCAAAATACGATAGAAGTCGTACAATCCGTTCAGATCAGCAAAACAATCCTCCGCACCATCGGTACTGACAAAGACTGCACGCAACGATTTTATATTCCGGAAACAGAAACGGAACTCATTAAGTGCGTCACGGTCACATAGCGAAGTGGTACGATTCAGGAAACAGCGTTTGTCCCACGGTATTGGGTGTTCGACGGTATTGCGGTTGCCAATGGCTACAGCCACGCGAATAGCGTATTGGAACCATTTATTATC
>CAVFHY010000054.1:0-17416 GCA_963622445.1 Bacteroidaceae bacterium | reverse complement strand
CAAGAGTGCCTCTATGAACTAACACTATAAATTCGCACTTGCTTGTTGAATTCATACGGCTTGTATTTTAGGATAGTTATGTATTAGAAGTTCAGTCAGTTTGCCGCGTTTGGCAGGATTGGCGTTCACGCTGCGGGACGCCCACACACGGTCGATATGGTACTGCCAATAGAGGTCATCGAAAAAGCCGTCCTTACAATCGGAGTTGCTGAGCATAAAGCAGAAACCGTGTGCCTCAACGGCATCGCAGAACTCTTTCAACCGCCGTTGTGCCGCATCGTTGAATGCCTCCTTGACATAGTCGTTGAAACTGCTCGTGGCATTCAACGGGCGGTAGGGAGGGTCGAAATAGAAAAACGCATTCCCCTTGGCATATAACAGAGTATCTGCATAGTCGCCTGTCAGAATAGTCACATTCTGCAGCAGGCAACTATCTGCATAAATGGTATTGGGATCGCAGATAGTAGGCGTCTCGTAACGCCCAAAAGGCACATTGAACAACCCTGATTTATTCACTCGGTACAGTCCATTGAAACAGGTGCGATTGAGAAAAAAGAACAGCGTGGTATTACGCAGCGGGTCAATAGGCTTGGTATTAAACTCGGCACGGCACCGCAAGTAGTACTCACGCTTGGCTTCCTCGCCCGAAAGGGCATAGTACTCCGCTTGTATCGCCTGAAGCGCACCGACCAAGGCATCAGGAGAATCACGCACTACACGATAACAGGTAGTGAGTTCCCCGTTGATGTCGTTGATGACAGCGGTTGTGATATTGGGATAGTGTTGCAACATATAGAAGAGCATGGCTCCTCCACCTACAAAAGGTTCAATGTAAGTAACATTCTCCCATTGGTTAAAGTCAGCAGGAAGCAAGGCTTCGAGTTGGTCAATGAGTTGCGTTTTGCCGCCAACCCATTTAACAAATGGTTTTGCTTTCATTGGTTGAAACGATATAATTTGCAAAGGTATCGTTTTTTTTGAGGATATATACAAGCGGCGGGGGCTTTTTGTATGGTATTTTTGTCTGCGAGAGTGTTTTGCGTGTGTTCTCAAAGTATAAGTTGAGTGGGCTTCAAAGTATAGAGAAAGTAACCAAAGACCAAGGAGGATTGGGCATTCGGAGATAGACGCATTGCATGATTCAGCATACGCAATGCAGCAGGCTGCACACCCTCAATCGGAGGCTTGGCATATAAAATTACGGATGAAAACACTCCTCTATTGCTTATTCGAGAAAAAAAGCGTACCTTTGCAGGTCAATTTGTGGAGACGGCATTTATCCTCTCTCTAAGAGTGGGCGGACAGGCATTTACAGTGGGCAGACAGGCATTTACCCACCTATCGAAAAGACGATACTGCAAACAAGCGTGAAGGAAACGGAATACATATTTCGGTGTTTTGCAAGCGGGAGCAGCGGAAACTGCTACTACTTGGGCACTCGGCAGCAAGGCATACTGATTGACGCAGGCGTGTCTGCCCGCACCATCCACAAAGGTCTGCGGGAGATGGGACTCGACTTCGGCAACATAATGGGCGTGCTTATCACACACGACCACGCCGACCACATTCGCGCCGTCGGCACACTCGGAGAGCGCGTCCATCTGCCCATCTACACCACCCAACTCATTCACGAAGGCATTGACCGCAACTACGGCGTGCGGGAGAAACTGCGTACCGCACGACGATACTTCGAGAAAGGACAGGCATGGGAACTCGCCGGCATGCAGATAAACAGCTTCGGCATCAGCCACGATTCGACCGACTGTCTGGGCTACGCCATCGACTTTGCGGGACAACGATTTGTCATCATCACCGACTGCGGAGAACCCAACGAGCAGATGGAGGAAGCCGTACGCACTGCCAACCACCTTGTGATAGAGGCCAACCACGACGAGCATCTGCTGCTGAACGGCCCCTACCCGACCTACCTGAAAGAGCGTATCCTGTCGCCACGAGGACACCAAAGCAACGCCACCTGCGGCGATGTGCTGGCACGCAACTACCACGAAGGACTGCAAAACATCTGGCTATGCCACCTCAGCCAAGAAAACAACGACCCACAAGTGGCCTACGACACGGTGGCAGAGAGCCTGCGCTCAATAGGCGTCGAACCCGGACGAGATGTGTTTCTCACCCCACTGGAACGGCTCACGCCAAGCCCCCTATACACGCTGGAGAACGACAAGCCCTGCGCACTATAAACGACAGCCGCATACTGACACAGCATAACAGAAAGAACTATATCTAAGCCCTAAGAGAGTATGGAACGATTGGTTATTATCCCAACTTACAACGAGAAAGAGAACATAGAAGCCATCATATCGGCAGTGATGAACCTGCCCATCGACTTCCATGTGTTAGTGATTGACGACGGGTCGCCAGACGGCACGGCCGACATCGTCAAAGATCTGATGAATGGGAAATACTCGGGACGCGTGCATATCATTGAGCGTGCCGGCAAACAAGGACTTGGAACCGCCTATATTGCAGGTTTTCAATGGGCTATAGAGCAGAAGGCAGACTATATATTCGAGATGGACGCTGACTTCAGCCACAACCCGCAAGACCTGATGAAACTATACGACGCTTGCGCCAACGAGGGTGCGGATGTGGCCGTCGGGAGCCGCTATGTGTCGGGCGTGAATGTGGTCAACTGGCCGATGGGGCGCGTGCTGATGAGTTACTTCGCCAGCAAATATGTGCGGTTCGTACTGCACATACCCGTACACGACACCACCGCCGGGTTCGTATGCTACAAACGGCGCGTGCTCGAGACCATCGAAATGGACAAGATACGATTCAAGGGCTATGCGTTCCAGATAGAGATGAAGTTCACCGCCTACAAGTGCGGATTCCGCATAAAAGAAGTGCCCATCGTGTTTATAAACCGTGTACTCGGCACTAGCAAGATGTCGGGCGGTATATTCTCGGAAGCACTGCTCGGCGTTATCCGACTGAAAATCAGTTCATGGTTCCGTAAATACCCCACCCCAGCGAAATAATGGCGATAGGGAGGTATATACGCAACACCTTTATGCTGCTGGCAGCGGGAATGCTGTTAGCGGGTTGTGGGCAAACCACCACCGAAGAGCAAGAAGAGACGGATTCGGTGTTTGTTCGGTATGAATACGGACTACCGATAGACTCGTTCCGCATAGACACAGGCTATGTACGAGAAGGAGAGACGCTGGGCGGCATACTCACCCGACTGGGGGCCGACCGACAACAGATAGGGCAAGTAGGATGTCTGCCGCAAAGCCAACTGGATGTGCGCACGATACGAGCAGGCAAGCAATACCTGGCACTCTACCGCCCATGCGACAACGACAGCAGCCGGCAAGAGGTATTCCAATACTGGATATACAAGACCGACGCACGCACGGCGAAAGTGCTGCACATGACGGACTCCGTGCATGTGGAGCATGTGGAGAAACCCATACACATTGTGTTGCGGCAAGCCGAAGTGGGGATAGAATCGAGCCTATGGAACGCTATGGCCGGGAACGGGCTGCCCGTGGAACTGGCATTGGAACTGAGCGAGATTTATGCGTGGACCATCGACTTCTTCGGACTGCAACAGGGCGACTCGATACGGGTGTATTACGAAGAACAATATGTAGATTCGACACGCCTCGGCATAGGACAGATATACGCCGCCGACTTCTACCACGCACGGCGGTGGCAAGGAGCGTACTGGTTTAACACGGCGGATTACGAAGAGACCGACACGCCGCTGAGAGGGTATTTTGACGCCGACGGGAACAGCCTGCGCAAGGCCTTTCTGAAAGCTCCGCTGAACTACAAACGCATATCGAGCCATTTCACATACGCCCGCAAGCACCCTGTATATAAAGTGGTGCGCCCACACACGGGAGTGGATTATGCTGCACCGATGGGAACGCCTGTGGTAGCGATTGGCGATGGCGTTGTGATAGAGAAAGGATACAAAGGCGGAGGCGGGAATACCGTGAAGATACGGCACAACTCCACCTACACGACCGCTTACCTGCACCTGAGCAAATATGCCACGAACATAGCCATCGGGAAGTCCGTCAGCCAAGGGCAAGTGATTGGGTATGTGGGCAGTACGGGGGCCTCGACAGGGCCACACCTCGACTTCCGTGTATGGAAAGGCGGGACACCGATTGACCCGCTCAAGATGGAGTCACCGCCAGTAGAGCCAATACCCACAGCATACAAGGCACAGTTCGACTCGGTGGTGGGAGACCTGCGGGGACGACTGGTAGGCGAGGGAGTTAGTTTCCACACACCTGCTATGCGGTGATACCCTTATTTCTTTCCTACGCCGCAAGCGGCGAGAAAAACGGAGAAAAACAAAAAGATTTATACATTTCTTTATTTTTCATGAAAACAGCGAACAGGGGAACCAACAAGCCACTGCACTGTGGGGAATTAGCGAGCACAAAGTATCCTACGCCGCAAGCGGCGAGAAAAACGGAGAAAAATAAACATATCGAGCAAACGAGACAAAAAGAAAATAATGTACGGTAAACTGAGAACGGACAATATATGAATGAGAAATTGACGGAAAAGGAGATTGCGTACATTATTAGAGGAGCAATTTATAATGTTTACACCTCATTAGGCCCTGGATTATTAATCGGCTTACGAGATAGCATTGACCTATGAATTACGACAATTAGGTCTGAATGTAAGGACACAAGTTCCTGTTAATGTCACTTATGGTACAATAGAACTACCAGCAGCATTTCGATTAGACCTATTGGTAGAGGACTCCGTGATCATCGAATTAAAATCTGTGGAGAAGTTAGAGAAAGTGCACTACAAACAATTACGAACCTATCTTCGTTTGACAGGACTACATACCGGAATACTTGTAAACTTCAATACAGAGAACATAATAGCATCTATGCATAATTTGGAGAATTAACTCCTATTTTCTCTATTGTTCGTGATCGTAGAACGGAGAACGCCTAAGCCCCTACATAGTGGGCTATAAGCGGGCAAGAAGTATCCTATGCCGCAAAAGCGGCAAGAAAAAGGGAAGAAAATAAAGGGAGATATGTGTTTCTCTATTTTCATGAGCACAGCGAACAGGGAGAAATTATATTCTAAAGAAAACAGTAATAAATAATATGGATATAGAAAATATATTGACTACACAGGTACAAACGGCTGTGAAGAACCTCTACGGCATAGAGGCTACCGCACAACAAGTGCAGATACAGAAGACCCGCCCGGAGTTTGAGGGCAACCTGACCATTGTTGTCTTTCCCTTTGTGAAAGCCGCACGCAAAGCCCCTGCACAAGTGGCTGCGGAGATAGGCGAAGCACTGCTCGGACACGAGATAGTGGAAAAATACAACGCCGTACAAGGCTTTCTCAACCTGAGTATTGCCCCTGCTTTCTGGCTCGGACAACTGGAGAATATCTACGCCGACGCACACTACGGCTACCTAAGTCGTCAAAAAGAAGACGGCACACAGCCACTGATGATGGTGGAGTACAGTTCGCCCAACACGAACAAGCCACTGCACCTCGGGCATGTGCGCAACAACCTGCTCGGCTACTCCATCGCCAAGATACAAGCGGCCAACGGATGGAAAGTGGTGAAGACCAACATCGTAAACGACCGTGGTATACACATCTGCAAGTCGATGCTTGCATGGCAGAAATTCGGCAACGGCGAGACCCCTGAGACAAGCGGCAAGAAAGGCGACCACCTGATAGGCGACTACTATGTGCGCTTCGATGTAGAATACAAGAAGCAGATTCACGACCTTGTAGCACAAGGTATGGACGAAGAGACCGCCAAGAAAGAGGCACCGCTCATCAAAGAGGCACAGGCTATGCTGCTGAAATGGGAACAGGGCGACCCCGAAGTGCGTGCGCTCTGGCAGAAAATGAACGGCTGGGTATATGCAGGCTTCGACGAGACCTACAAACAGATGGGCGTGTCGTTCGACAAGATATACTACGAATCGAATACCTATCTGGAGGGAAAGCAAGAGGTAGAGCGCGGACTGGCAGAAGGACTGTTCTACCGCCGCGAAGACAACTCCGTATGGGCAGACCTGACCAAAGACGGACTCGACGAGAAACTGCTGCTGCGCCAAGACGGCACTTCGGTCTATATGACACAAGACATCGGCACCGCCAAACTGCGATTCCAAGACTACCCCATTGACAAGATGGTGTATGTAGTGGGCAACGAGCAGGAGTACCACTTCAAGGTGCTGAGTATTCTGCTGGACCGACTGGGCTTCCCATTCGGCAAAGAACTGGTGCATTTCAGTTACGGTATGGTGGAACTGCCGAACGGCAAGATGAAGAGCCGCGAAGGTACGGTAGTGGATGCCGACGACCTGATGGCACAGATGATTCAAGACGCCAAAGAAATCTCGAAAGACAAGGTAAATACCCTACCCGACATCACGGCAGAGGAGGCAGAGAACATTGCCCGTATCGTGGGGCTCGGTGCACTGAAATACTTTATTCTGAAAGTCGATCCTCGCAAGAACATGCTGTTCAATCCTGCAGAGAGTATCGACTTCAACGGCAACACTGGACCTTTCATTCAATACACCTATGCCCGTATTCAGTCGGTGCTGCGCAAGGCTGATACGACCAGCATTGTCCTCAACAAAGCCACTGCGTTTAACGACAAAGAACTGTCACTGATACAGCGTCTGACGGAGTTCCCTGCTGTGGTACGCCAAGCGGGCGATGAATTCAGCCCTGCCGTGCTGTGCAACTACGCCTACTCGCTGGCGTGCGACTTCAACTCGTTCTATCACGACTATTCGATACTGAACGAACCCGACGCCGAGAAACGCAGCGTGCGCATCATACTGTCCGCCTCCGTAGCAAAGGTAATCCGCACCGCCATGGAACTGCTCGGCATTGAAGTCCCCAACCGAATGTAACCGCAGTTCTGTACTCTTTGCTGCACACACCCTACCAGTATGCAGTGCATACCCGGTACACCTACTTACATATATGCAGCACCTCCCTTACTATATTAAGGAGAAGCAGGAGGCTCGCAGCAAGGGATAAGCAAGGGATAAGCAAGGGATAGACTCTCTGTACCGCACGCCGCCTGCACCCGTGTCCGACGCCTGCCGTACTTCTGCCATGACCACACATTCTACACATATTGCCCGACCGCTACGGGGCAGGTTAGCCACCTTGCTCCTGCTCGCAAGTGCGACATGGACCGCAGCGGCAGATCCTGCGCCATCGGGTCTTCCCTCCCGTGCGGAAGATATCCGTATGCTCGAGGCGGTGCTTGCCGAGCAGGGTGCGTACGACAGTGCCAAGGTAACGGAGATTCGCACCTTGGAAGAGGCTTTCGGGGAGCATAGGGGAGACAACAAGGAAGCAAGCGGGAAAGAATTTGCACAAGCCAAGGCACTCTTCGATGCCTATAAGTCGTACAACTACGCCCACAGCAAGCACTATGCCGACCTATTGGCGGAGATAGCCGCCCAAAGTAGCGACCGGAGACAGCAGTACGAAGCGCAGTATTGCCAGCTCTTTGCGCTCCTCTCGGCGGGGTTGTTCAAAGAGGGCTACGACCTGCAACAGCGGATGACAGTCCCCGTGGAAGACTCGTTGGCGTGGGCGGAATATCATATTCTCTCCGCCCGTCTGATGCTCGATATGGCGGTCTATGCTGGCGAGGGATACTCCGATGACTATGGTATGGCATACAAGCGGCACTACGAGCAGGCACTCGAGCGGCTTACTCCCCGGGATACTTTTCTCTACTACAGTTGCACGGCTTCGCTTGCCGAGCAGGACGCACAGTGGGACGCCGCCTTGGCATACTACCGGATCTCGTTGCAGGACAGTCGGGAGACGCTCCACGACAGTGCCGTAACCTACTCTTCCATGGCGTTCGTCTATTCGCAGATGGGCAATCGGGAGGCGATGTTCCACTACAACGCCCTCTCTGCCGCAGCCGATATTCGGAGTTGTACCAAGGAGACCGTTGCCCTGCGCCGTGTGGCGCAGACTCTCTACGAGGACGGTGAGGTAAGCACGGCGGCACGCTTTATCCGCAAAGCGGAGGAGGACGCCCAGTTCTACGGGGCACGCCATAGGGAAATGGAACTGATGCAGATACTGCCCATTATCGAGACAGAAAACGAAAAACTGCTGCAAACCAAGACGCATCGAATCTGGGGCTTGACTATTACCTCGCTGCTGTTGCTCATAGGCATGGTCGGGGCACTCTTCCTCGTGCAGAAATACTTGCGGCAAGCCAAGGCTGCGAACCGCACCATACAGGAGATGAACCGCAATTTGCTGGTAGCGAACCGCCTGAAGGAAGAGTATATCGGCACCATGCTCAGCAGCCAGTCGCTCTATATCGGCGAGGTGGAACGCTACCAGCAGAAAGTCATTCAATGCATCAACAAGAAGCGTTGGGACGACCTGCTGACGATACCCAAGTCGGTGGATGCCCACCGCAAGCGCACGGAATTCTATAAGCAGTTCGACGAGATGGTACTCCATATTTTCCCCTCGTTTGTGCAGGACTTCAATGCATTGTTGCGTCCGAATGAGCAGATAGTGCTCAAGAAAGGCGAACTGCTCAATACCGAACTGCGTATTTTCGCCCTGCTCCGGCTGGGCATTACCCACAACGAGGTCATCGCCGATGTGCTGGACTATAGTCTGACGACTATCTACACCTACAAGACCAAAGTGAAGAGCCGTTCCGATCTCAGCAACGAGGAATTCCAAGCCCGTCTGATGGCAATTCCCTCTTTTGCGCCTTAAACTACACTTAGATTTTCTATTCTTCCGAAAAACATCTAATACACTATATTACAGCGTATTAGTATATATCTGTATGCGTCGATTTCCTAGATATTATCTATATTGTTACGCGTATGGAGAAAGAATGGTGTACCTTTGCAGCGTCATTCTATCGATGCGCTGCACAAGGGCGTCGCATAGTACAAAACACACTTAACCAACAATAGTATGAAACACACATCTTTCCATGTCTTGCTCAAGCGTGGTCTCCTGGTGAGTATCACGCTGTTCGTAGCACTTGCTGGCATTGCCCAACAGGCCGCGAGCGACTACCCTGTTGTGTCCGGTACGGTAAAGGACGCAGCGGGCGAACCCATTGTGGGTGCGTCGGTCCTTATCGATGGCACGACCACAGGTACCGTTACCGATCTCGACGGTCATTACGAACTCCATCGCGTACCCCGCACGGCATCGCTGCAATTCTCTTTTATCGGATACGAGAAGCAAGTCGTACCCGCCAAACAAACGGTCATAAACATTACCCTTACCGAAGAGAGCCAGATGCTTGACCAAGTGGTGGTCATCGGCTACGGTAGCCTCTCCAAGCGCGAAGTGTCTTCGTCTATCACACAGGTCGATGCCAAGGACTTCAACCGCGGTGCGATGAACAACCCCATGGAGATGCTTAACGGTAAGGTAGCGGGCTTGAACATTGCCACTACCGCTGCCGCAAACCCGAACTCGAGCAGCGACTTGCAGATACGGGGGGCTGGCTCACTCACGGCAAGCAACAGCCCGCTTATCGTTATCGATGGTATTGCGGGTGGGGATATACGCAACATTGCCGCACAGGACATCGAGTCTATTACGGTATTGAAAGACGCAGGCTCGGCGGCTATCTATGGTACGCGCGGTGCCAATGGTGTCATTCTCGTGACGACCAAGAAAGGCGCAGGCAACGAAGCGGGCAAGTTCACTGTCACATACGACTCGTATTTCGACTGCAACATCGCCAATGCCCACCCCGATGTATTGAGTGCCGATGAGTTCCGCCGCAGCCGCCGTGGTACGGACTATGGTGCATCCACCAACTGGTACGATGAGATCATCAAGAAAGCCACCTACGACATCAACCAATATGTGAGTATCAACGGTGCAACCAAGCATGGTTACTATGCCGCATCGTTCAATTTCAAGGACGCCAAGGGTCTCGACATCGTCAGTGCCCGCCGCGAATACGGTGCACGCTTTGCCGCAGAGCAGAAGTTTCTCGGCGACCACCTTGTGTTGTCGGGCAGTCTGTCCGGACGCCGTGTCAACGAGACTTGGGGGGCAGACGACCAAGTGGACAACGCACTGCAACTGAACCCTACGATGCCGGTCTATAACGAGGACGGTTCGTACTACCAACCCACCAATGTAACGGGTGCGGTCAATCCCGTAACCCGCCTCAAAGAGACCACGAGTGAGGGAAAGCGTATGTACCTGCTCGGTAATATGGACTTGCGCTACAATATCTGGCACAATGAGCACCACAATATCTCCACCAATGTCAACTATGCGTTACAATACAATGATCTGAAGTCGGACACCTACGCCTCGTCGAAAGCCAACAGCAGTTATTGGGAGGGCGTGCGTGGTACAGCCACGCTACAATACCAGAAATGGCAGACCCACCGTGTGGAGTGGCTCGCCAACTATGGTATGCACCTCGGTGACCACGACTTGAAGGCCGTTGTAGGCTATAGTTGGGAGCGCACTTCGTACGAGAGTATGTACGAGCAGAACAAGGACTTTGCATACGATAACACCCTTTGGAACGATATTTACTCCGGTTCATATCTCAAGCAGGGGTTGGCAAGTATGTCGAGTTATCGGAACGAAGCGACCCTTATCGGCTTCTTCGGTCGGGTCAACTACAACTATCGCAATATGCTTTTTGCCTCGGTCAGTTACCGTCGCGAAGGCAGTACCAAGTTTGGTGTGAACAACAAGTGGGGTAATTTCCCCTCTGTATCCGTGGCATGGGATATTATGTCGTGCCGCTTTGCCGCTCCTGCCAAGTCGGTAGTCCACAGCCTGAAGCCCCGTATATCGTACGGTCTTACCGGGCGTTCAGACTTCGATCCCTATCAGTCGATGGCAACCTATGCCACCAAGGACAGTTACCTGATGGACGGCGAATGGGTAACGGGCTATGCACCAGCAGCGAACAGCAACCCGAACCTGCAGTGGGAGAAGAACAGTGCAGTCAATGCGGGTATCGACTTCGATTTCTGGGGTCGCCTGCGGGGTAGCATAGAGTACTACAACCGTCAGTCGCAAGATTTGCTCTATAGTTATACGGCACCGCAACCGCCTTTTGTGTACAACAAGATATTGGTCAATGTCGGTACGACAACCAACCAAGGCGTGGAAGTAGTACTCAACGGCGATGTTATCAAGCGCAAGGACTTCCTGTGGAATATGAACATCAACTATAGCTGGGGCAAAACCGTACTGACCAAACTCTCCTCGGATGTCTACAAGGCTGACTACCTCGAACTCTACCAGAAAGCGGGTGTCGGAACCAACGAGTACTACTTCCGTGTGCAAGAGGGCGGCGAGACGGGACAGTTCTACGGCTACGAAGCCGCAGGCACAGACGAAAACGGCAACCTGCTTGTTTACGACAACGAGGGCAATACCCACCTCGCAAGTACCGCTGACCTGTCGTGGAAACGCTATATCGGACACGGTACCCCCCGCCATTTCCTGAGTTGGAACAACACTTGGACATACAAACAGTGGGATTTCTCAATGATGTGGCGCGGTGCATTCGACTTCGATATTTACAACACCCGCAAGTACGGTATGGGGTTACAAGGCTGCGGTACGGACAATGTTTTGCGCTCGGCATACCTCGACGATAGTGCGGTGAAGAGCCACGGCGGTGTTATCTCGAGTTATTTCCTTGAGCGGGGCGATTATTTCAAGTTGGATAACATCACCATCGGTTATACGCTGGTTGTGCCTACAGCAAAGTATTTCCAAAATATGCGTATCTACCTCACGGCAAAGAATATAGCCACCATTACCAAGTACACGGGCAACGACCCTGCTGTCGTAACCTCTACGGGCATTACCCCGGGTGTGGACTCTTCGAGTGCCTACCCGACGGCTACCTCTCTCGCACTGGGTATTACCTTAAATCTCAAATAACCTCACTCTTATGAAAAAGATATTCTATTCGATATGCCTTGCGCTCGGGCTGCTTATCGTCCCGGGTTGCGACCTTACGGAGCATAACTACTCCAATATAGACGCCTCGGTCTATTACCAGGACGAGAGCAGTATCAAAGGGGCGGTAGGTGCTATCTATGCCCGTGCCGCCTATGGTTTCTGCGAGTACTTCTACTACCTGCAGGAGTTCTCTGCCGACCAGGTGGCGTGGCGTACTTGGAACGGCGGTCAGTGGGGTTGGGACGAAGGACTGAAATTTGTCCTCTCCTCACAGACATGGACATCGGAGTCGCAAATTATCCTGCAAGCATGGCAGTCGGCGTGGACGACTATCGGTATGTGTAACCAACTGTTGAACGACTTGGACAATCTCAAAGCCTCTGACCTCGGTATGACCGACGAGGCACTGCGGAGTTACATAGCCGAAGTACGCACGCTGCGTGCCTGGGCGTACTACAACAATTTCGAACTGTGGGGCGGTGCATTGCCTCTCTGTGTGAGCGTGTCGTCCGAGGTACCGGGCAGTGCAGACAAAGACTTCACAACGGGTTGCCGCAAAGTATATGATTTCATTGCCACCGAGTTGGACGAAGCATTACCCGACTTGGTTGGCAAGGGGGCAAACCGGGTCAGCCCCGCAATGAACCGTATGCTAAAGATGCGTTTGTTGCTCAATGCAGAAGTATTTATAGGCGAGGCGCACTATGGGGATTGCAAGACGCTGGCAGAGTCGTTGAAGAACGGCGACTTCGGCACATACGCCATTGTGTCGGACTACCGTCAGATATTCGAGATAGACAACGCCAACTGCCCCGAGGTAGTCTTTGCTTTTGCCGAGAAGCAGGGGCAACTCAATACGGGTTGGATGCGCAATATGCCGGGGTTGCCCTACAACTACGACGAGTTCCTCGATGCCTTTGCCACCAACCAATCGGGTTGGAACTGCGTATGCCTTGTGCCCTCCTACGACAACTCGGGCGAGGCAAAAGTCTATGCCGACGGCAAGATGTACGGCGGTACGGTTAATCCCGTATGTTTCTTGGACGACAGCATATACAACGACCGTTTGGGCGCAGTCTACGAGCGTTTCGACGACGGCGACATCCGTAAGCAGAGTTATGCGTTCGACGACCGCTGGAACGGCGGTATTTTCCTCAAGGGCGAGATAAAGAACATCACCACGGGCGAACCGGTATTGGCAGACGCCGACCGTGAGGGACAGCCCCTCATCTATATAGACCAAGTAGGTCAGTTTGCCGGTACTACATCCGAACTCGGACGCCCCTTGGAGAAAGTACAATCGCCCCGCTGGGGACAAACCAATTCGGGCTATCGGCTGATGAAATACCCCGTTTACCGTAAAGCAACGGGTATCGACTATCAGGATATCTCGGAGGTGGAGTTCCGTTGGGCAGAGGTTTATTACACGCTCGCCGAGTGCCGTCTGCGTGAGGGCGACGAGGCCGGCGCAAAGACACTGGTCAACGAGGTACGCCAACGCTACTTCTCGGGTGCAGTACCCGACAAGGCAGCGCAATGGGATGCCAAAGACTGGATGCTCCACCAATGGGGTACAGAGTTCCTTAGCGAGGGGCGTCGCCGCCGTACCGATCTGCGTCGGTTCGACAAGTTCACACAGGGGCAATGGTGGTTCTTCGGGCGTGCTACCGACGATGCAGGGCAAACTTTCCCCGCCCGTCGCGACCGCAAGTACGAATGGTATCCCCTGCCGCAGAGTGCATTGTCCGTAAACCCTGGGTTGGTACAGAATCCCAATTATCAATAAGACAGAACTCTTCACTCGCATATTTCTGTGATTATAATACATTCAGCATATATGACTACCATGAAAAAGATATTTTTGCATCTGATGCTCTTGCTGCCGCTTCTAATGGTCGGCTGCAAACAAGAAGAAATCGTCTTCGAGCACGAGAAACCGCAGTTCGAAACCAAATCGAATGCCATACTCTTGGAGGTGATAGTTCCCACGGGCACTTCCGCTACCGATGAACTCTATATAGTAGGGGCGTTCAACGGGCAGGACACCACCCAATTCAAGAACCCCGATTACCAACTGGAGAAAGCCGAGAAGATAGACTCCAAGTATGGTATCTACCTCTATCCAGAAGACTTTATGAACGGCAAGACACTGGCAGACGGATTTCTCTTTGTCAGCAAGTTGCAGGGCATAGAGCAACCAGCCACGCCCCATATTCTCGAGGGCTGCGAGGTGGGACAACGCTACCAACTGAGCCTCACGGCGTGGGCGGGTGCGAAGACCACACCCGCTATCGAGCACGATGGTTATGTAGTTTATGTGGAAGATGAAACCGGTTGGGAAACGCTCAATCTGTATATGTGGGGCGACCAAAACGACCTCAACGGCGGTTGGCCCGGTATGGCGGTTACGGGTACAGAGACCATCGATGGTGTTACCTACAAATACTTCGATATGGGTGCCGCTAACGAAGGGTTGGCAGAGAATTTGATATTCAACAACGGAGGCAACGGTTTGCAGTTGGCGGACTTTGCCTATACTATCCACCGCGACATCTATTTGCATCTCTCTGCCGAAGGCGTAACGGAGATAAACAATGACCCCGAAATAATACACGACGGCTTTGTGGTTTTTGTGCTCGACTCCACCGGATGGGATGCCCTTACACTCTATATGTGGGGCGACCAAAACGACCTCAACGGCGGTTGGCCTGGTATGGCGGTTACAGGTACGCAAACCATCGATGGTGTGGAATATAAGTACTTCGATATGGGGGCAGCCAACACAGGACTCCAGGAGAACCTTATCTTCAACAACAACGGAGGCGGTACACAATTAAGCGATGTGGCTTATACTATCGACCATGATACCATTCTTATCATTACTCCCACGGGCGCACGAGGTATCGAGCCCGAAATGGACTAATTATCCTATGCGTATGTCTTTTGCATCGATATTCTCTTTGCTCTTGTGCCTTGTGGGGTGCAAGAGCAAGGAGGCTCCCTCCCCCACGCCCGCCCCGACCAACACGAAGGGCAACACCACCGTAGTCTATGAATGCAACGAGCGTCTCTTTGCACGAGAGAACGCGTTCCAAACCATTCAAGACTATCTCCCCACGCTGGCAGAGATGCAGGTGAATGTACTGTGGCTTATGCCTATTCATCCGCGCGGCACGGTAAACACAGTAAACTCCCCCTACTGCGTAAAGGATTACAAGGCGATTGACCCCGCCTTTGGTACACTGACTGACCTTCAGACCCTTGTCAACACATGCCATACGCGTGGTATCCGCGTCATTCTCGACTGGCCTGCCAACCATACGGCGTGGGACAATGCATGGTATCTCGAACACCCCGACTGGTACACCACACCCACACAGGAAGAGGCAGGTTGGAAAGATGTTGTCCCGCTCGACTACACAAAACAGGCGGTGCGCGATGCCATGCTGGACGCCATGCTCTATTGGGTGGAAGAAGCAGACATTGACGGCTTCCGCTGCGACTATGCCCATGGTGTGCCAACCGACTTTTGGAAAAGTGCCATCGACGCCATTCGTGCCGTGAAACCCGATGTTATTCTGCTCGCTGAGACCGCCAAGACCGAATACTACGCAGCGGGATTTGATTGGCTCTATAGTTGGGACTATCTTGCAAGCATTCAGAAAACCTACCAAAGCACACCTGCACTGACTGCGTTATACAAGACCAACCAAAGCGAATTGAGTACCACTCCATCAGGCAAGTATCGGCTGCGTTATACCACCACGCACGATGCCTCGGCGGAAAACGCCCCTGCCACATTCTACCGTACGGCGGCAGGAGAACTGTCGGCAGCGTGTCTCACTTTCTTTCTCGAGGGCATACCGATGATATACTCATCGCAGGAGATAGGCGATATGGAGAAGATAAATTTCTTCAACTACGACCTGAAGTCGTTCTCTTCGTCTAACGCCACCTGCCAAGCCTATATCGCCTTGATGAAAGCCTATATCGCTACGGCAGAGGCACGCTACGGCAGCGTAGAAGACCACTCGTCCGACCATATAGCGATGTTCTCCCGCACAAACGGAGAGAAAGCGATATTGGTCATCGTCAACACAACGAACCAGGAACAATCTGTCACGCTCCCTATGCGATGGCAGCGTAACACATACACCAATGCACTGACGGGGGACTCGGTCACCTCGCCCCGTACGCAGACGCTCCAACCATACGAGTACATTATCTACTCCAATTAAGCCATGCACTATGTGTAATACATCGTGTATAAGGAGGAGCGGAGTGCCGTAAGGCGTAGTCATACCACTCTGAATAACAACATTTTTACTTTATAGACCATAAAAAAAAGTATTCTATTTTTCTTGGTTTGGCTCGCTATGAGCGTATGTCAAGCCGCAACACACGACGGTTATACCGTCTTTGTCCTCGACCATACGGGTTGGGAGAGTACCGCTCTCTATGCATGGGGAACAGTGGAACTCTACGGCAAATGGCCGGGTATCTACCCTATTGATAGAAAGACCATTGAGGGCGTTACCTATAAGGTTTTTCCTTACGATATCACGGAAGCGGGGTCATACAACCTGATTTTCAACAACGGCAATAACGGCGAACAAGCAGCAGACTTCAACGCCAACGAGGTGCGCGACTACTACCTCGTCTTGGCGGATAAGAAAGTGACTGAGCAAGGCACAGATATCAACACTCCCGAACATACAGACGCTACCGTTGCCCGTAAAGTACTCCGCGATGGACATATCTACATCATCCGCGGTGGTAATCTATACACCCTCTCTGGTACACGCTTGTAATAAGGCACAATATATGATTGTACAGTGGAATATAGGCAAAAAATAGCCATAAAGACATCAAACGAATTGTATTTCATTTTCTTTATTTAGATTTGTTAGTAGTTATTGTGGGTAGGCAGGGCGAGTGATTCGTCTTGTCTACCGTTTTGTAGGAGTAATGCCTGTACTGTCCAATAGCAAATGCCATTTTCTGTATTGTCCAATAGCAAATGCCATTTTCTGTACAGTCCAATAGCAAGTACAATTTTCCTGCAAAGTAAGCAAAGATGTTTGGAGAAGCACCCAAGCGGTGTGAGGATGTTCTATTTTTCTCGTGGGCAAAAGAACCAGCCGTCTTTTTTGCCCCTATGCTGACCCAAAGAAAATAAGTTTTACCGGACAGTAATAACATATTTAGGAGGTATACAATAGTCTTATAAAAGTCTTATCAAAGTCGTATAATAAACCCTTTATCTACCGTGTATCTACCGTGTATCAACCGTGTATCTACCGTGTATCTACCGTGTATCAACCGTGTATCAACCGTGTATCAACCGTGTATCAACCGTGATGGTATGGGGATAGACCGCTGATTGGCAGGGGGATAGACCGCTGATTGGAGGGGGACTCCCCCTGACCCCCTCAGAGAGGGGGCA
>CAVFHY010000053.1:0-17690 GCA_963622445.1 Bacteroidaceae bacterium | reverse complement strand
TGTGTGGTTATTTAATGTATGCCATGCATAATCTTTCTCTACAACAGGGTCAGGTTGTCTGGTTGGTTTTTGGACGGATAGGCGTAGGTGCTTGTGGGAATATGGGTGCTTCTCTAAACATCTTTGCTAACTTTGCAGGAAAATGGCATTTGCTATTGGACAGTACAGCCTGTCGTTTTCCGTTCCTGCCGCCACACTTCAAACTATATACTTGCAGATATACGGAAAAAGCAGTACCTTTGCGCTCGGGAAAATGCGCACAGCCCTTGCCGGCTGCTGCCGCAGAAGCAAATACACACACGCAAACATGTACAGCAAAGAACTTGGTTATTATTTTACTACGCCCATTGCCTATATAGTGATAGGGTTGTACCTGCTTTCCGTGAGCCTTTTTCTATGGGTGTTGCCCGGAGAGTGGAACATTGTCGAATCGGGTTACGCCCAAGCGGACGGGCTATTCCAACTCTCGCCGTGGCTGTTGATGTTGCTTTGTCCTGCGTTGACCATGCGCCTTTTTGCGGAGGAACGGCAGAGCGGTATGTGGGATTTGTTGCGTACCAAACCCATTTCTCTCGGGCGTATTGTGGGGGCTAAATATGCGGCGGCGCAGACGCTGATGCTCATTGCGCTTTTGCCCTGTTGGGTGCACTATTTTCTGGTCGCCGCCATCGCGGAGCCTATAGGCAATATCGACAGCGGTGCTTTTGCCGGCTCGTTCGTTGGTCTTGTGTTGCTCAGTGCGGTGTTCCTTGCCGTAGGTATGCTTGCCGCCACATGCAGCCGCAGTCAGATAGTTTGCTTCATTGTGGGCGCATTGGGTTGCTTTGTGCTGTTTTGGCTTATGCTGCAAGACCATTATCGCAGTCTTTCGCGCGGTGTGATCGATTTGCGCGATGTGGTTTTTCTTTTGAGTGTAGCGGCAATCTGCCTGATCCTATCGGGCGTAGTGCTTCATTTCGTAACCCGTAAATAGTATGACACGCATAGGACTACTGAGCGATACGCACGCCTATTTGGACAAGCGTGTGTTTGCACATTTCCGTGATGTGGACGAGATATGGCATGCAGGCGACATCGGCTCCATGGAGGTGCTGCAGGCGTTGCGTGAGTTTCGCCCTACACGGGCAGTGTACGGTAATATGGACGGGGGCGATGTACGCTATTCGCTCAGTGAGTTTTACCGTTTTCGGGTGGAGGGTGTGCAGGTACTGATGACTCACATAGGCGGCTACCCGGGGCATTATAACCCGTGGCTGCTCCCGATGTTCCGCAAGAGCCTCGACTCGCAGGGGATATATAATAAGGAAAAAGAGGGTCAGAGCGAAGAGGGGAAAAGAACAGAGAAAGAGGGAACAGAGAGAGAGGAGAGTGGGGCAGATATGCCCGACATGCAAGCGAAAGACCGCATAGACTTGTTTGTCTGCGGGCACAGCCATATACTGAAGGTGCAATACGATTCAGTCTATCGTTTTCTGACTATGAACCCGGGTGCAGCCGGTCTGCAAGGCTGGCAGACAGTACAAACGCTCCTGCGTTTTACCATAGACGGCACTTCTGTCAAGGACTTGGAAGTAATCGAGTTGGACCGCCAGCCATAGCCCCGCCTATCAGCCAAATGCCAAATTAGTTCCATTCGCCCTGATTGACCTAATCAGACCAGGCAGACTTCTCTCTAAGGCAAAGAGGATACAATGGTCCTTGGTAGGCGCAGGCACTTGTCGGAGAAAAAAACACGAAGCAATGCGAAACGAAAAACCGCTCAAATAGTCAAAGAAATAGTCCAAAAAGAGGAGTAGACCCTATCTAAAAGCAGCAAAAACGCTTATTTTTGCCAAATAGGTGTTACATAACATAGAATTTGCTATTGCGGGGGTGCCGGAAAAGCAGTACCTTTGCACTCGAAATCAAAACAACAACACAATCTTTTTTGTACCTTAAATAAACAGACTAATACCTTGGAAAAATAGTCGTCGTGATGACGACTTTTTTCTTGTATGTATGGGGTGTAACGGAGCAACGCCAACACCTCTCGTCGCGATGAGGGTGCGGCACGCCACCATGGTCTAAGACAGTGCCGAGAGTCGGTCTTCCATGGCTAACATCTCGTCGCGAAGACGGGCAGCGTTGTCGAAATCCAGTTCTTTTGCGGCAGCGAGCATCGCACGACGCTTCTGCTCAATGGCTTTTCCCAGTGCCTTTTTGTCCATCTTTTGCCAGTCGGCAGTCTTCCATGACTGACGGATCGCCTGTTCTATCTTTTGCTTCTCTTCCTCTGCATCTTTATAGAGCGACGCCAGTGTCGAGGTATTAATCTCTTTGCGTATGGCAGTAGGTGTGATGTGGTGTGCTTCGTTGTATGCCATTTGGATAGCCCGCCGGCGATTGGTCTCGTCGATAGTAGCCTGCATAGCCGCCGTTATCGTGTCTCCGTACATAATCACCCGCCCGTTGACATGGCGTGCCGCACGCCCTGCCGTCTGCGTCAGACTGCGCTTGTCGCGCAAGAAACCCTGCTTGTCTGCATCCAGTATAGCCACAAGACTTACTTCGGGCAAGTCTAATCCTTCACGCAACAGGTTCACACCGACCAATACATCGTATAGTCCCTTACGCAAATCCTCCATAATCTTCACCCGCTCTATGGTATCGATGTCCGAGTGGATATAGGCAGAGCGCACCCCGTAGCGGCGCAGGTACTCGTCTAACTCCTCTGCCATACGCTTGGTGAGTGTCGTTACCAAGACTCGCTCGTCTTTCTCAATACGCAGGCGAATCTCCTCCATTAGATCATCCACCTGATGCTCGGTGGGGCGCACCTCAATCTCGGGGTCGAGCAGCCCGGTCGGGCGAATGACTTGGTCTACGACAATGCCCTCTGCACGCTGCAACTCATACTCCTCGGGCGTAGCGGACACATAGATAGTCTGCCCCGTCTTCCGCTCAAACTCATCGAAAGTGAGCGGGCGGTTATCGCGTGCGGCAGGCAGGCGGAACCCGTAGTTGACAAGGTTGTCCTTACGCGCCTTGTCGCCCCCGTACATGCCCCGAATCTGTGGCACGGTTACATGGCTCTCGTCTATCATAAGGAGCATGTCTTTTGGAAAATAGTCGAGTAGACAATATGGTGGAGACCCCGCCTCACGCCCGTCGAAATAGCGACTGTAGTTCTCTACACCGGAGCAGTAGCCGAGTTCTTGAATCATCTCGAGGTCGTATTTTACACGCTCTTCGATGCGCTTGGCATAGAGGGGCTCGCCTATCTCTTGGAAGTAGTTTATCTGGTTGGCTAAGTCTAATTTAATCTGCGACATAGCCGTATTGATACTGTCGGCACTCGTACAGAAAATGGTTGCTGGCGAGATATTATATGCATCGAACTCCTCCAGTACCTCGTTGCCGGCGGGGTCAATAGTCGAGATCGCATCTATCTCGTTGCCGAAGAACTCCACTCGCACGAGGTAGTCGGCATACGCCAGAGAAATATCCACCGTATCGCCTTTCACCCGAAAACGCCCACGCGCTAACTCAATGTCGTTGCGGATATACTGCGCTGCAACCAACTGTTTGAGGAATGCATCCATCGCCATTGTCTGCCCGCGATGGAGCGCAATACAGTTCTGTGAGAAGTCTTGCGGCGAGCCCAAACCATAGATACAACTGACGGACGACACTACGATGACATCTTTGCGTCCGCTGAGCAGTGCCGCTACGGCAGAGAGCCGTAGGCGGTCTATCTCTTCGTTGATGCTCAAGTCCTTGTCGATATAAGTATCCGTTGCGGGGATATACGCTTCGGGCTGATAGTAGTCGTAGTAGGAGACGAAATACTCCACCGCATTGTGGGGAAAGAACGCCTTCATCTCGGAGTACAGTTGAGCAGCAAGCGTCTTGTTGTGGCTCATAATGAGCGTGGGGCGATTCAGATGCGCAATAACATTCGCCATAGTGAATGTCTTGCCGCTGCCCGTAACGCCCAATAGTACTTGTGCCGGAGCACCGGCACGCACGCCGCTGACCAATGCCTCAATGGCTTGTGGCTGGTCGCCTGTAGGTTGGAACTTACTCTCTAAACGAAACACAGAGGAGGGGATGGAGGAAAGGTGATTTGGTAGGTTTGTAATGGGCTGTGTGGAGCAAATTACATTTTGGTTGCGCTATGAAACAAAGAAAGAGCCTTGCGGCTCTTTCTTTCTCTTTTTTTTTACTTAACTCGACGCTCAGGAATACGAGCCTTCTTACCTGTGAGGTTACGGAGGTAGTAAATCTTCGAACGACGAACTTTACCGTACTTGTTGACAACAATGCTCTCGATGAAAGGGCTGTCCATCGGGAAGATACGCTCAACGCCTACATTGCCCGACATCTTACGAACCGTGAAACGCTTCTTGTCTTCGCTGCCGTGGATAGCGATAACATCACCACGGAACTCCTGAATACGCTCCTTGTTACCCTCTTTAATACGATAAGCGACAGTGATTTGGTCACCTGCCTTGAATGCCGGGAACTCCTTCTTCTCACCGGCGAATGCCTCTTCGGCAATCTTTATCAAATCCATTTCAGATTGAAAAATTAGATAGTTATGTGCGCAGAGTATACACTACTATTCGGCAGACCGAAACGCTCCAAAGAGCAAGCCTCCTACTGCAATCGCCAGAGACTCTACACAAAATCGGCTGCAAAGGTACAAAAGAAAAACGATATACACAAGCGGAGAACTGCTGAACAGCCAGATTCATTGTATTTTTATCCGATTTTTCCCAATTCATGGTCTGTTTTTTTGTCAGTATGGGATTGTATGACGCAGATTTGCAAGCCGTATAGGACAAAAAAGTTTTATTTGCCGAAATGTTTGGGCGGACAAGAAAAAAGCACTATCTTTGTGGGCGAGTTTTGGCTGTTGAGACATCGCTTGTTTTGTCATTCAACATTCATAATTCATATAGTAAGTATATCTATCTATTGTTTAATATCAAAACAAAAAACACAATGAAACCAACTCATATTGAGCATCTTGGTATCGCTGTAACCAGTTTGGAAGACGCTATGCCGTTCTTCGAGTTCTTAACCGGTGAGAAATGCTACTCTATCGAAGAGGTCGCCGACCAAAAAGTGCGCACGGCTTTCTTCAAAGTAGGACAAACCAAAATCGAACTTTTGGAGCCTACCTGCCCCGAATCGACCATCGCTAAGTTTATCGAAAAGAACGGCGGTCGAGGCGGTGTACACCATGTAGCCTTCAATGTGGAGAATGTCGAGGAGGCACTCCGCGAAGCAGAGGCTGCAGGCCTGCAACTCATTGACAAAACTCCCCGCAAAGGCGCTGAGAATCTGATGATTGCTTTCTTGCACCCGAAGAGCACCAAAGGTGTACTCACCGAACTGTGCGAACAGCCAAAATAAAAATAATCTAGAATATCTAGAGGAACTAGAAAATCTAGAAGATTTAGAATAAAAGAAAAAATTATGAATACGGATAATTTGCAGAAACTGATTGACAACCGCGCCAAGGCACAAGCAGGCGGCGGCGAAGCAGCAGTAGAAAAACATCACGCAAAGGGCAGTTACACCGCCCGTGAGCGTATCAATATGCTCCTCGACGAAGGTTCGTTCGAGGAGGTAAATATGTTCCTTACCCACCGTTGCCACGACTTCGGAATGGAGAAAAAAGTATTCCTCGGCGACGGCGTAGCTGTCGGTTCGGGTACCATCGACGGACGCCTCGTGTTCGTCTTTGCACAAGACGCTACCGTTATCGGCGGTTCGCTGAGCGAGACGATGGCACAGAAGATTTGCAATGTCATGGACCAGGCCATGAAACTCGGTGCGCCGATCATCGGACTCAACGACTCGGGTGGTGCGCGTATTCAAGAGGGCGCATGCGCTTTGGCCGGCTACGCAGAGATATTCGAGCGTAATATCCTTGCCAGTGGCGTGGTGCCTCAGATTAGCGTTATCTTTGGTCCCTGTGCCGGCGGTGCAGTCTATAGCCCTGCATTGACGGACTTTATTATGATGACCGAGCAGAACTCGTATATGTTCATCACAGGCCCGAAGGTAGTTAAATCCGTTACGGGCGAGGATGTCAGCGTAGAAGACCTCGGTGGTGCAAAAGTACACGCTACCAAATCGGGTGTTACCCATTTTGTGGCCGCTACCGAGGAGGAGGCACTGCAAGAGGTACGCCGCCTGATTAGCTTCATTCCACAAAATAATATGGAGGAGGCTCCGCTCGTTCAATGCACCGATGACCCGCTGCGTGTAGAAGAGGCACTCAACGACATCGTGCCCGATGACCCCAACAAGCCCTACAACATGAAGGATATCATCAACCTGATTGTGGATAATGGCGACTTTATGGAGGTTCAGAAGGACTATGCCAAGAATATCATTTGTGGATTCGCACGCTTCAACGGTCGTTCGACAGGTATCATTGCCAACCAACCGAGTTGGCTTGCCGGTGTGCTCGACTGCGACGCCAGCCGCAAGGCAGCCCGCTTCGTGCGTTTCTGCGATGCATTCAACATCCAGATTCTGACGCTGGTTGATGTGCCGGGCTTCTTGTGCGGTACCGGACAAGAGTATGCGGGCATTATCGACCACGGAGCCAAACTGATGTTCGCATTCGGCGAGGCTACCGTACCAAAGGTAACCGTTACCATCCGCAAGTCTTATGGCGGAAGCCATATCGTGATGAGCTGCAAGCAGTTGCGTGGCGACGCCTGCTATGCATGGCCCAATGCGGAGATTGCCGTTATGGGTGCGAGTGGTGCTGTTGGTGTACTTCAAGCCAAGGCTATCAAGGCTATTGAAGACCCTGAAGAGAAGAAGAAGTTCATTGCCGAAAAAGAGGCAGAGTATCGCGACCTCTTCGCAAGCCCCTATCAGGCAGCCAACCGTGGTTATATCGATGACATCATTGAGCCGCGCAATACACGCAAGCGCATCATCCATGCCTTCGAGAACCTGCAGACCAAGCGCCTGACCAATCCGTTGAAGAAACACTCTAATATACCCTTGTAAGTATGATTCTATTAGATGCTGCAGCAACGGAGGTGACGGGTATCACTCCGTTTATATGGATGGTGACGGGCATCGGCTTTCTGCTCGTGCTGGTGTTGCTCTTTGTCTTTGTCTATATCATGAAGTTGATGGGCTGGATTATGCAGCCGCGCGTCAAGGCAAAAAAACAAGAGGCAGACACCCATTCGCAGACAGTTGCCCACACCCAGAAAGAGGATGTTGAGCATATCACGCTCACTGCCGACAGCACGGCAGCCATTGCGTTGGCGCTCCACCTCTACTATAATGGTGTGCATGACGAAGAAAGCACAAAAACGATTGTTCAACCCCACCGTACCCAATGGAACAATAAGATGTACGGTATGAATAACTTACACAGATGAACGCAAAATCATTTCAGTTTACCATTGACGGGCGCAAGTACGAAACGACTGTCAACGAGATAGAGAATCATGTAGCAGAAGTAACGGTCAACGGTACGGTGTTCCATGTCGAGATAGACAATGCCAAGAACGCCACCGCTATCAAACCCGCTGCTACGCGTACTACTGCCGCTCCTCGTGCCGCACAACCCGCAGGCACTGTGGTGGTTAAGAGCCCGCTGCCGGGAAGTATCGTTAAGGTGGTGGCTGCAGCCGGTGCTGCAGTAAAGAAAGGCGACCTGCTGCTCACCATGGAATCCATGAAGATGGAAAACCAAGTCTGCAGCGAGTACGACGGTACGGTTAAGAGTGTGCTTGTTCAGCCTGGACAGAATGTAATGCAAGACGACAAACTTGTTGAAATTGAGACGGTTGCCGTTGCCGCTGCGCCTGCCGCTCCTGTAGCTGCACCCAAACCGGCACCTGCTCCCGTTTCCGAGGCTCCCAAGGCCGCTGCGCCGAAGGTAGAAGCCCCTGTCGGCGGAAAGAAAATTGTCTCCCCGCTCCCCGGCTCTATCATTAAGGTGCTTGTCAGCGAAGGGCAGTCGGTCAAGAAAGGCGATACACTGCTCACCCTCGAATCCATGAAAATGGAGAATGCCGTGCAGGCTGACTGCGATGGCGTAGTGAGCCAGATTGCCGTTGTCGCAGGACAGAATGTAATGCAGGACGACCTGCTTGTTGTACTTGGCTAATAGAGTGGCAACTATGTGGAGTGATGTATTAAATTTCTTCCAGACGATGGGGTTCATGAACGCAGATTGGCGTCAGATAGTGATGCTATTCGTGTCGTTCCTCCTGCTCTATCTGGCGATTAAGAAGCAGTACGAGCCGCTGTTGCTCCTGCCTATCGCCTTTGGTATGTTGCTTACCAACCTGCCTAATGCCAATATGTACCACCCCGAATTGTGGGCGGCTTTTCTCGATGAGACCAGCCCTGCCTACCATAGTTATGGGGCTATACTGAAGGACGCAGGTCTGTTGGATGTACTCTATATCGGCGTTAAAGCGGGTGTCTATCCGTGCCTTATCTTTATCGGTGTAGGTGCTATGACAGACTTCGGACCATTGATTGCCAACCCTAAATCGCTGATATTGGGAGCAGCTGCGCAAGTTGGTATTTTCATTACCTTCCTTTGCGCCAACGCCCTCGGTTTTACCCCAGCAGAGGCAGGCTCAATCGGAATTATCGGTGGTGCAGATGGTCCTACATCTATCTTCTTGACCTCTAAGTTAGCCCCTCATTTGCTGGGGCCTATCGCCATTGCCGCCTACTCGTATATGGCATTGGTACCTGTTATCCAGCCGCCTATCATGCGTTTGTTGACAACAGAGAAAGAGCGTCAGATTAAGATGAAGCAGCTCCGCTCCGTAAGCAAGACCGAGAAGATTGTCTTCCCGATTGTTATCACGGCTATCGTATCGCTCATCTTGCCGGACGCAGCACCGCTGATTGGCTGCTTGATGCTTGGTAACCTGATGAAAGAGTGCGGTGTAGTGGACCGTCTGAGCAAGACAGCACAGAACGAACTGATGAACATCGTGGTTATCTTCCTCGGTTTGTCGGTGGGCGCTACCGCTACGGGTGCTACTTTCCTCAATGTCAAGACTTTGCTTATTCTCGCAATGGGTATCGTTGCCTTCAGTATCGCTACCGCAGGTGGTGTACTGTTCGCGAAACTGATGAACCTATTCTCGAAGGACAAAATCAACCCGCTTATTGGTTCTGCAGGTGTGTCGGCTGTGCCGATGGCAGCGCGTGTGAGCCAGTTGGAGGGACAGAAAGCCGACCCGAGCAACTTCCTGCTTATGCACGCCATGGGTCCGAATGTTGCCGGTGTGATTGGCTCTGCCGTAGCAGCAGGTATCCTCTTGAGTATGCTTGGATAAACACGGACAATGTGTAAATCTGTAAATGTGTAAATTTGTAAGTAGGGAAAACTACTGCAAGTTTACACATTTGCTTTTATAGTAAGTTTCTACATATCCATTATCCCTGCTTGCCTACCCGCAACCAATGAACCATACGGCTCACTCGCATTTACCAATTTACAAATTACATTTTTCCTTCCATGGACACACAGACCGCCATACATCTCCTTGAACAGAAAGGAGTTAAGCCTACCGTCAATCGTATTCTTGTCTATCAGACACTCGTGCAGTTGGGGCGTCCCGTGAGTCTGCGTGATATGGAGAACGAAATGCTCACGCTCGATAAATCGAGTATATTCCGTGTACTGACCCTCTTTGCCGAGCAGGATGTGGTGCATGCGTTTGAGGACGGGCGTGGTATTCTGCACTACGAACTTTGCCACCACCACGAGGGCGAGTGTCATCATACCGATGGACATCTCCATTTCTATTGCGAGACATGCCAACAGTCTTTCTGCCTCGAGGACACGCCTATTCCGCCTATCCATTTGCCAGAGGGCTTTGCCCCACATTCCGTTTCTTTTGTTATCAAAGGTGAGTGCCCATCCTGTGCCAGTAAACACAAGTAACACGCTTTGTTCCTGCTTGCCATCGGGCGAAAAATAGAGGCGTGGCTATAGGAGGAATCCCTCCGCCACGCCCGTGAGTGCTGTCCCGATTTGTGTCGGGCGCAACTTTTGCGATAGGGTTCGACGAGTCGCTATTTTCCGCCCACCAATTTCTTTATTTCGTTCAGTTTGTTGAGTGCATCGAGCGGCGTCAGGCTGTTGATGTCGAGGCGGGTCAGTTCGTCGCGTATCTGTTCCAGCACGGGGTCGTCCAGTTGGAAGAAACTCAACTGCATACCGTTCCCGCCGTGCTGTGTGCCGCCACGGATAGTTTGTGTATCGGGCTTGCTGTTTTGGGTAGAAACCGTATGTAATACCTCCTCTACGGGGTGAATGGCTTGCGGGTCGTTCTCCCCGCTTTTGGGGCGAGCGGGGGCGGGTTGTTTGCTGTGTCCTCCTTCCAACTCTTTGAGTATCTGTTCCGCACGCTCCACAATGGCTCTCGGCATACCCGCCAGTGCTGCCACATGAATACCGAAACTATGCTCCGAGCCGCCTGCCACCAGTTTGCGCAGGAATATCACTTTCCCGTTCACCTCCCGCACCGACACATTGTAGTTGTGGATGCGTGGGAACGCCTTCTCCATCTCGTTGAGTTCGTGGTAGTGGGTGGCAAACAGTGTCTTGGCGTGTCCTCGCTGCTCGTGGATGTATTCCACTATCGCCCACGCTATGCTGATACCGTCGTAGGTCGAGGTGCCTCGCCCGAGTTCGTCGAATAGCACAAGGCTGCGTTCGCTCAGGTTATTGAGAATGCTTGCCGCTTCGTTCATCTCCACCATAAAGGTCGATTCGCCCACACTGATGTTGTCGCTTGCGCCCACACGGGTGAATATCTTGTCCACAATGCCTATTTTTGCGCTCTCTGCGGGTACGAAACACCCCATTTGTGCCATCAGCACAATCAGTGCCGTTTGCCGAAGAAGGGCAGACTTACCTGCCATGTTGGGGCCTGTGATGATGATTATCTGCTGCCCGTTGTTGTCCAGCAGTACATCGTTTGCCACATATTCCTCGCCTATGGGCAGTTGTTGTTCTATCACGGGGTGCCGTCCCTGCCGTATGTCTATCACGAGGCTGTCGTTCACATCGGGGCATACATAGCGGTTTTCCGCAGCCGTTGTCGCAAAACTCAACAGGCAGTCCAGTTGTGCCACCACATTGGCATCGGTCTGCATCTGCGGCACATAGCCGCACAGTGCCACTATCAGTTCTCCGTACAGGCGGTTCTCTATTACCTGAATCCGTTCCTCGGCGGAGAGAATGCGTTCCTCGTATTCTTTCAGTTCGGGTGTTATGTATCGCTCTGCGTTCACCAGCGTCTGCTTGCGAATCCACTCTTGCGGTACTTGGTCTTTGTAGGTGTTGCGCACCTCGAGGTAGTAGCCGAACACATTGTTGTAGCCTACTTTCAGGTTCTGAATCCCCGTCTGCTCTTGTTCCCGTTGCTGAATGCGCAGCAGGTAGTCCTTGCCGTTGGTGTGGATGTCGCGCAGTTCGTCTAGTTCCTTGTCCACCCCGTCGGCTATCACATTCGGACGCCCTTGCACGGCAGGCGGCGTGGGGTGGATGTCGTGGCAGATACGCTCCCGCATCGCCTCGCAGAGGTCTATCTGTTCGCCCAGTAAGCGCAGGTATTCGTTGTCTTCCGCGTGCAGACACACCTCCCGAATCGTCACCAGCGCTTGCAGTGCCTGTGCCAGTTGCAACATCTCGCGCGGTGCAATGCGCCCCGTGGCTATCTTGCTCACGATGCGCTCCATATCTTGTATGGTGCTTACCTGCTCCGTGATGGCCTCTCGCTCGTCGGGATGGCGGAAGAAGTACTCCACCACCATCTGTCGGTTGCGTATCGGGCGCACCTCTTTCAGCGGCAGGGCCATCCAGCGGTGCAGCAGTCGCCCGCCCATGGGGGTCACGGTGCGGTCGAGTACATCAAACAGCGTCTTGCTCTCGGCGGTCTGTCCGCCCAACAGTTCCAAGTTGCGCACCGTGAATCGGTCGAGCCACACATATTTCTCTTCTTCTATGCGGCTCAGGTGTTGAATATGCCCCGTCTGCAGGTGTTGCGTCATGTCGAGGTAGTGCAGTATGCCGCCTGCTGCCACCACGCCGTTGGGCATTTTGTCGAGTCCGAAGCCTTTCAGGTTCTTCACCTGCCATAGTTTGCAGAGCCGTTCTTCTGCCGCCGATGGCGTCAGCATCCAGTCTTCCAACTCAAAAGTAAAGTACTTGTTGCCGAATCGTTCCTCGAAGTTGCTTTTCTTACCCCGAAGGAACAGCACCTCTTTGGGCGCAAAGTCCGTCAACAGTTTGTCTATGTAGTCGTCTGTCCCCTCTGCAGCGAGAAACTCACCCGTCGATATGTCGAGGAATGCAATGCCGATGGTCTGCTTGTCGTAGTGCAGACACCCCACCCAAGTGTTCTCTTTCTGGCTTAGCGTGGTGTCGGAGTAACTCACGCCCGGCGTTACGAGTTCCGTCACGCCCCGTTTGACGAGTTTCTTGGTCAGTTTCGGGTCTTCCAGTTGGTCGCATATCGCCACGCGTAGCCCCGCCCGCACCAGTTTGGGCAGATAGGTATCCAAGGCATGGAATGGGAAGCCCGCCATCTCTTGCGTCTGATTGACGCCTCCGGCTCCGTTGCTGCGGTGTGTGAGCGTGATGTTCAGTATCTTGCTGGCACGCACGGCGTCTTCGCAGTAGGTCTCGTAGAAGTCCCCACAGCGAAACAACAGCATCGCATCCGGGTATTGTGCCTTGATGTCCCGAAACTGCTTCATCATCGGAGTTACTTGTTCCTTCTCTTTTGCCATAGCCCAATTACCAATTAGTTAGTATGCCTCGCTTGTCCTTTTTTCTACCCGCCTACTTCAAATCCACGGTGATTTTCAGGTTATACCGTCGCCCTGTCAGGTAGTTAGGGCTTGCCCACGACTGATCGTATGCATCCGTCACCCAGAAGTACGAGTTCACATTCTTCCAATCCACAAGGTTGAATACCTCGAACTGTATCGCCCATTCCGACACATGCTTTGCGCTCGGTCGCCGCATAAACTTTGCCGTTTTGGCGTTGAAGGCGTAGGTCGCGCCCAAGTCGATACGCCGATAGTCCGACATGCGTGAATACTTTGTGATATTGCGGGGCAGCGAGAAAGGCATGCCCTCGCTCCATATCATTTTCACATGGAATTTCAGTTGCGGGAATTGCGGAATATAGTCCTGGAACAGCATCGAGAACGAGTAGCGTTGCTCTTGTGGCGATGGCATCCATCCCGCCTCGGGGTGGTCTTTTAGCCGCTGTTTGGCAGACATGGTCGAGAAACTGATCCAGCTGTCCGCTCCGGGCACCAGTTCGCCGTATAGTTTTAGGTCGAGTCCCAAGGCATAGCCGGTAGCGTCGTTCTTGCCCGAGTAGCGCACCCGCACATTGTCCACGGTGTAACTCTCCATGCGGTCGATGTATTTGTAGTATCCCTCTGCCGTCAGTTTGAAGGGGCGCCCCCACGCACGGAAGTAGTAGTCTCCGCCCAACACCACATGCACCGAGCGTTGTGCCTTCAGTTGGTCGTTCAGTTTGATTCGGGTTACGCCGCTCTCGTCGGTCAGCGTGTCGCGCAGTTCCTTGTAGAACGGTGCCTGATAGTATAATCCCGAAGCGAGACGGAAACTGAAATCTCGTTTCCAACCAGGAATATAGACCACGCTTGCTCGTGGGCTGGGCAATACTTCGTTGGTGTAGCTCCACCAGTTCAGTCGTCCGCCGACGGTCAGCAGTACCTGCCCCTTGTCGGTGTTCCACTTGTGCGTATTCTGTATGTAGCCTTGTACCCGTCCCGACCGCATGGTGGCGGTTCCTGCAAGTGCATAGTACAGTCGCATTTCTTGGTCGTCGTTGGGTTGGCTATAGCCCATCGAGTCGCGCCATTCCCATTCGCGTATGCGGTCGCTTATCAGTTCCGCTTGTCCGCTCACGCCCCAGCGCAGCGTGTTGTCCTCGTGTTTCCATTCGCCCGTGTGCGACAGCGTTATCACGCCTGCTTGCAGCGTGTTGCGGGCGTGTTGGTGATAGACGCCCGTGCCGAGTACCGATTCCGAGGACGCCCCGTCTGTCAGTTCGCTTTGTATGCCGCTTGCCGTCGTGCCGCTTGAGCCGTTGCTCAGTATGTATTCGCCCGAGATGTCGTAGTTCTCCTGCTCGTAGGTGTAGAACCCGCTCAGGTCGAATCCTATCTTCACTTCCGGTGCTATATGCCCGTGTGCGCTCAGTGCCGCAAATCCGGTCGTGAAGTTGTCCCGCTCCTGTCCTTCGTAGTAGATGAGCAGTTGTTTGGTGTCCAACCCGCCCCAACTGACGCTCGACGAGTCTGGACGAAAACGGTAGGTGTTGCGGCTGAAGTTGCCGAGGAACGACATCTGCCAGTCGTTGCGTGCGGGGCGTCCCTTGCGTTTGCCGAGTGCCCAGGTCATATAGGTCTGATAGTCAATGTAGTTTGGCTCATAGTTGCCCGATGTGTTGAGCGAGCCGAGCATGTAGCGGCTGGTCTTGTAGCGGATGCCGTGCATTTGCGAGAACAGGCTGTCGCCGTGCCCTACATACAGGTTCGCTCCGAGCAGGCTGGCGCTGAGGCTTGCCTCGAAACGCTTCGGTTGCTTGTATTCTATATCCAGCACCGACGACATCTTGTCGCCGTATTGCGCATCAAATCCGCCCGCCGAGAACTGCACATTCTCCACCATGTACGGATTGACGAAACTCAGTCCCTCCTGTTGTCCGCTGCGGATGAGCAAGGGTCGGTGTACTTCGATACCGTTCACATACACTTCGTTCTCGTCGAAACTGCCGCCCCGCACATTGTACTGGCTGCTCAGTTCGTTGTTCTGATTTACGCCCGCAAAGGTGATGAGCAGGCTTTCTATGCTGCCGCCTGTGGCGTCGGGCATGATGCGTGTCGTGGCAGCCTCTATGTGGTCCATCGTGTTGGTCTGTCGCTTGATGCCCCGTACCTCCACTTCTTCTATCCATTGCTCGTCGGTGGGCAGTACCACATTCAGGTTCACCACCTCTTGCGGGGCTATGATCCGCTGTTGTGTCGTGGTGTAGCCTATCATCGAGAACACCACATCGAGGGTGTCCTGTTGGTCGAATAGCAACTCGTAGTATCCGTTTTTGTTGGTCGTCGTGCCTATCTGTGCCGCCCCGTTTCTCCCGCCGTTGGCGGATTTACCGGGGATGGAGTTGGCGAGTACCACATTCACGAGTTCAATGCCTCGGTTGTCGCTATCCACTACATAGCCGTATAGCCGCATTGTGCGTGCCGACAAGGGCACGCACAAGAGGAATGATAGGAATATACCAAGTAGTTTTTTCAATGTGTATATGCTTGTGTTGATGTGTGTGACGGGTATGTTGATTCCGAATCGGAACACAGGCACAAAGGTACACAAAAATCCGCAGATGCACAACACCCGACTGTATTTTCTGTGTCAGGCACCTGCACATTCACACCTTTACTCGTTGTTTTACATCGTTGTTTACAGCCTTACCTCGACGCTCAGTTTTGCCCACGCGCCGGGTTGCAGGATGCCGCCATAGTCGTAGTAGCGGCGGTTGGTGAGGTTGGTGCAGTCGGCACTCACCCGCACGAAAGCGTTCTGCCAGAACAGGCTGGCGTCGAGCAGCCACACGGGCGTGTAGTCCTCCACTTCGCCGTACGCATTGTTGTACTGCCCCTCACGCTGTTGGTAGCGCAGCGTCCAGGAAGCACCAAGCCCCTTGTAGATGCCGTGCTCCAAGTGCAGGGTCAGTTTGTGGCTCAGGTAGTCCAAGTAGCGTGAGCCTGCTTCGCGAACATCCAAATCCAAATAGGTGTAGGCATAGCTGGCGGACACACAGCGTATCCACTCGTTCCAGCGATACGACACCGTCGCCTCAATGCCTGTTGCGTTTACTTTCTGCTGATTCTCTGCGTGATACGGGCGCTTGGTGTCGTCGGGCGTATAGACCCAGTCGATGATGTTGCGCCCCCAGCGATAGTACCAATCGCCCTCGATATGGAGCGAACCTGCCTGCCCAAAAGAGCGGTTGTAGCGGGTACCTACGGACAACACCCACGCCTCCTCGGGCTTGAGGTTGCGGTTGCCGAGTTGGTTGCCGGCGTTGTAGTACAGGTCCGTGAAGGTCGGCAGGCGCAACGCACGGTTGGCGTTGAGATAGACAGAGGACAGGGGCAGGTATTCGTAGCCGATGTTGGCGTTGCCCGTCGCGTTATGTCCGAAGCGGGTATTGTAGATGCCGCTCACCCCCAACGAAGCAGACAGGCGATTCCAGTAGAAAGTCTGCTGGGCGTAATAGTTGATATTGACCCGATTGCCGCCCTTGACCAAGTCGAGCACACGGACATCGTGCAGCAAGAAACCGTCTTGGTTCGGGACTTGTCCGGCAGGGTGGATGGTATCGCCCAAATTGGTCGAGTGCATATTCTCATTACGCACCTCGATGCCCACCGTGGTCGTCCCTATCAGCGAAGCATAGCGAGCCGCCAAGGCAGCGGTAGTGGTCTGCGAGAAATGGAAATTGCCATAGAGGCGTTGCCCACGGTGCCACTCGTAGCGATCGTAATTGGCACGGTAGGATGCTTGCGCATCGAGGCTCCATGCGCCCCAGCGATGGGTATATTTAGCAGAACCGAAAGCGGTGCGTGTGGCATCGAACTGGTCTTGTGAGCCAAAGCCATAGTACATGCCCGCACCGGCGTCTTTCCACTGTGCGCCGAGTTGCACATCCAACCCACGGTAGCGAGTCTGGAGATAGAGGTTTGCCAACTGGTAATCCGAGTTGTCTATAGCGGTTTGCTCCTTCTCGTTGGGGCGGGGGGCATAGTAACCATCGGCACGGCTATACTCCGCCGAGAGGTTTGTTGTTACATCGCCACGGCGCCAACCGCAAGTTAGTTCGGGAGTGGTAAGGGAATTCATGCCCGTCGTGAGGCGAAGGGTATATTGGTCCTTCTCGGGCGTGCGGGTGACGATATTGATTGCGCCCGAGAATGCGCCATAGAGATGGGCACTCGTACCCTCCAATACCTCGATACGATCGATGAGCGATGCGGATAGCGGCAGATTGAGTGTGTAATGCCCCGTGTGAGCGTCGTTCAGGCTCACGCCGTTGATAAGCACCAGCACCTGGTCGAATGTGCCGCCACGCATGCTGATATCCGCCTGCGCCCCGTTGGCTCCACGGGTACGGATATCGACACTCGGCAGATATTGAAGAATATCCGCAATGGTCTGGATGGGCAGCGCCTCGATGTCTTGGTGGGGAATCTCCGTGATGAGTCGGTAGGCACTCGATTGAACTTCAGCTTTGTGAGATACAACCGACACCTCCTGAAGACTAAGTTGTCGGGCATCATTGACCTCCGAAGACTGCGCCGTGAGCATACGCTCGTTTTGCGCAGTGGAGACACTGAGCAGTGGGGAAGAACCCGCGTCCGTCTCGTCGGCTTGTGCAAGTGCCGGTGTCGCCAGTAGCAGGGGGACGATGGCGATGGTCTTGCCTTGCTTGAGCAGTTCGAGGTCTGCCATATAGCCTGCGATGCGCCCTATCGTCACCTCTCTGTGCAACGATGCGAACGCCCCGTACGCCTTGTGGCAAAACCGCTTGAAACGGAACGACTGCTTGGATGATAAAGTTAGAAACATGATA